>CAZQQL010000025.1:0-33659 GCA_964595455.1 uncultured Dehalococcoidaceae bacterium | reverse complement strand
AAGGCCGGCGAGCGCGCCTGGAAGGCCGGGTTCGACGGCGTCGAGATCAACGGCGGCACCTGCCACCAGATCAACACGTTCTTCTCCCGCATCTGGAACCGCCGCGAGGACGAGTTCGGTCCCCAGAACCTGGAGAACCGCGCCCGGTTCATGTGCGAGGTCATCAAGAGAACGAAAGAACGCTGCGGCCCCGATTTCACCGTAACGTGCCTTATCAATATCGAAGAATACAACCATCCGCTGGCCACCACCCGTGAAGAAGGCGTAGGACTGGCCAAGCTCTGCGCCGAAGCCGGCGCCGACGCCATCCAGTGCCGCGCCCACATCTACGGCCACCGCGAAGGCCTCCTCCAGCCCGACCGCCTTCTCTATCCGGAAGCCCCGGAATGGCTGCCCACCCTGCTCGGCAACCTTGACTGGAGCCGCAAGGGCCACGGCGCTACCTGGCCGATGACCTATGCGGTCAAACAGGCCGTCAATGTACCGACCTGGGCATCCGGCCGCCTCAACCACAAGATGGGCGAAGAATTCCTCCGCGATGGTAAGATGGACTTTATCCCCAACGTACGGCGCCTGCTCGCCGACCACGACCTTCCCAACAAGGTCCTCCATGGGGAAGAAGACGATATCAAACCCTGCTGCGGTTGCCTCCACTGCATGGACGTCCGCAACAAGAACGAAACCGTCGAGTGCCGCGTCAATATCGACCTCGGCAAGGAGCGGCAGTACGTTATCAAACCCGCCGCCAAGAAGAAGAACGTCATGGTCATCGGCGGCGGTCTTTCCGGCATGCAGTGCGCCCAGACCGCGGCGCAACGCGGCCACACGGTCACGCTGTATGAAGCGCGGCGGAGAATGGGCGGCCTCGTGCCCATCGCCGCTCTTGTTAAAGACCTGGAAACCGACGTCCTCATGGACCTCATCGCCTGGCACAAGCGTCGTCTCAAGAGACTCGGCGTGAAAGTGGTCAAGGGCAAGACCGTCGACGTCGAATTCGTCAAACAGCAGAAACCGGACGTCGTCGTACTGGCGCTCGGCGGCACGGTCATTTTCCCGGACTGCCCCGGCATCAACGGCAAGAACGTCATGGACCTGACCAAGCTGGATACGCTGCTGACGATCCTCGGTCCCCAGCTTTCCGACTTCGGCGCCGGCATCATGATGCCCGGCGTCGGTAAGCACGTCGTCGTCATGGGCGGCGAGCACCACGGCTGTGAAATCGCCGAGTGGCTGACCAAGAAAGGCCGCAAGGTGACCATCTGCCACACCGGCGAGGAATTCGCCGAGGGCATCACCGTGGACGACAAACTTCGCCTTATCCCGTGGTTTAAACAGAAGGGCGTCCAGCTTTACGGCGGCGTCAAGTATGAAGAGATCAACGAGAAAGGCCTCGTCATCACCACCAAGGAAGGCAAGCGGATGCTCATCGAAGCCGATACCGTAATGCCGTCCCTGTTCCTGAAGCAGAACCTGGACATGGAAGAAAAATTGAAGGGCATCGTACCGGAAGTGTATACCATTGGCAGTTGTGTCAAACCGGAGCCGGACCTGATGGTGGACGCCACCAGGGCGGGCGGCGCCGTAGGGCACATGATCTAGAAACAAGCCGGATAATGGAACCTTGGGGGGTAGAAGAACTACTGTGAAAAAGTTATACTTTCCTTTCGTGGTGCTGGTCGAGCTCATCGTACTGGCAGCCTTCGTCTGGTGGATAACCTATACCATCCCGACGATGAACCCGGACAACTACCTTTTCTACGGCGGAGACGCCCCCCATGTTCCGTATCTCGAACAGAACATCGACCATATTGCGATCACGATCGTCCGCTGGATCTTCTTTATAGCCACGATCATGCTCGTCCTGTTCATGGTCGCCACCATCCTTGGCGAACTGTTCCGCTGGTGGCTGAACTTCGGGCGGAAGAAGGTACCGTACAACAATCTGCCCGGCAGCAAGGAAGAACCGCAGATAGAGCGTTTCCGCAACCCGTTCAAGTGGTGGCACTATGCCGTCATGATCGGATTCATCTTCGCCGGCATCATCGGCCTCATGCAGGCGTTCCCGGACTGGGGCCCGGGCCAGTCATTCTTCGATTCCCTGGGGCTCCATGACATGCGCAACTGGCACCACTACTTCGCATACATCATCGACGGCACGCTCCTCTTCGTGATCCTCTACTACGGCTACAAGTTCATCGTCAAGAAAGAACGGATGCGGGCCATGTTCCCGACGTTCAAGGACATGAAAGACGCCATCGAAATGAACCTGTACATCCTCGGCCTGAAGAAGCACGAACCGCAGTACGGCCGCTATACCTTCGGGCAGAAGATAGACTTCTTCCTCGTCATTCTCGGCATACCGGTACTCTCCGTTACCGGTCTGACGATGCACTACACGTGGCTGGTGGAGTGGGCGATCGGCGATGTCGGGATTGCGATGCTGGTGGTCATTCACCGCAGCATGGCGCTGTTCCTCACCTGGTTCATCATCAGCGTCCACTTCTACTATGCGCACCTGGCCCCCGGTTTCTTCCCCGTCAACACCGTTATCCTCACCGGGAAAATGCCCATTTCCCGCTACCGCGCCCTGTACCCGCTGGATGCAGACCGTTACCTGGTAGCGGAACAACAGGCCAAAGCCGCCGGCAAACACGTGGCGGATCCCAATAGCAAACTACCTCCGGATGGAGAGCTGGTGTGAACGAAGAAGCATCTTTTGATGCGATCGTAGTCGGGGCAGGGCCGGCGGGAACCACCGCCGCCTATGTCCTGGCCAAAGCCGGACTCAGCGTAGCCCTGCTCGAGCGGGGCAGCAGCCCGGGCAGCAAGAACGTCTTCGGCGGTGTCCTGTACACGACCGTGCTCAGCCGACTGATACCGGACTTTGCGGAAGAAGCGCCCCTGGAACGGCACATCAAGGGCATCAAGTTATTCCTCATCTCCCCGGACAACGCCGTTTCCATCGGGGTGGAAAGCCTGGACCACAACAAGCCTCCCTACAACAACAGCTTCACCGTTTCCCGCGCCAAGTTCGACCAGTGGTACGCCTCCAAGGCGGAAGAAGCCGGCGCGATGCTCGTGCCGGAGACGGTCGTTGATGACCTCCTCAAGGACGATAAGGGCAAGGTCGTCGGCGTGCGGGTGCGCGGCGATGAAGGCGAACTGTACAGCAACGTGGTCATTGTGGCGGACGGGGTCAATTCCCTCCTGGCGGAAAAGGCCGGTCTGCGCGGGAACTACGTCCCGCGGCAGGTCTCACTGGGCATGAAGGAGATCATCGAACTCCCCCGCTCCGTTATCGAGGACCGTTTCGGGCTGAGCGGCAACGAGGGCGTGGAACTGAAATACATCGCCGGTGACGCCACGAAGGGCATCTGGGGCGGCGGCAACATCTACACCAACCAGGAAAGCCTGTCGCTGGTGTCCTGGCTGGCGCTGGAGCCGCTCAAACACAGCGGACTCAAGGCGACGGACGTCTTCGAGCAGTTCAAGGAACACCCGTTCGTCCGCGATTATGTCAAGGCCGGCAAGGTGGTAGAATACCAGGCCCATCTCGCGCCGGACGGCGGTTACGACGAGATGCCGAAGTGTTACGCCGACGGCGTTCTCGTCTGCGGCGACGCCGCCCGGTTCCTCAATGCCTCCATCCATTACGAAGGCACCAATTTCGCCATGGCCTCCGGCGAAGCCGCCGCCAAAGCGGTACTGGAAGCCGGCAAGACCAAGGTCTATTCCGCGGCCTCACTCTCCTACTACCGCAAGCTGCTGGATGAGAGCTTTGTCATCAAGGATCTGAAACGCTACCGGAAGATGAACCTCTTCGCGGAAAAGAACCCCGAGTTCTTCGGGCCGTATTTCAACGTACTGACGCAGGCGGCGGTCGATTTCTTTACCGTGAAAGAAATGCCGAAGCGGACCCAGGAATGGCAGATGCTGAAGGACTTCCGGAAGAACCTGAAGAAAGCCACCGGTTCACGGTTCCCGCTGCTCGCCTTCATGTGGAAGTCTATCAAAGGAGCGTTTTCCTTCCTATGAAGATAGACGATAAACTGGCGCTGAACCTGTTTCATGTCGCCAAGGAACCGCACCTCAAGATAGACCCGGACATCTGCCGCCGCTGTCCGCACAAGGCTTGCACAACGGTCTGCCCCGTGGAAAACTATACCATCGAGGGAGATACGGTGGTCCTGTCCTGGGAAGGCTGCCTGGAATGCGGCACCTGCCGCATCATCTGCGACCAGGGTTCCCTGGAATGGGACTATCCGCAGGGAGGCTGCGGCATTCTTTACCGCTCCATGTAAATGGGGCATTCCCACGGGCGTACCTCTGCTGGAGCATGGTAATGAACCTGGAAAAAGCCATACGGGCCGACTTCGGCTCAGACCTGTCCGTCCGCGGCGAGTACACCGTTAAAGAAAAACTCACCGGTTACCTGACCCTTGCCCGTCCGGTATTTCTCTTTCTAACTCCGATTAACGCCGCCAGCGCCGCCGTGCTCAGCATCCGCGGCGTTCCATCCTGGGACCTCTGTGTTGCCGGTTTCTTTACCGGCGCCCTGGCCGCCGCCGGGGTCAATATCTTTAATCGCTGGGCGGACCGGCAGCGGGACAGGACCCTCTGGCCGCAGCGCTCGATACCGAGCGGGCGGGTCGGGGCCAACGGTGCGCTGGCCGTCTCGCTGGCATCCTACGCCGCCGCCCTCGCATTGTGCTGGATTTTCTTTAATCCGACCGCCTTCTACCTGCTGCTGGCGGCCTCGGTATTCGGGGCCCTGTACTCCACGCATCTGCGGGACAGGATCGGCTACCTTTCCCTGCCGCCCATAGAAGGCCTGATATTTCTCTGCGGCTGGGCGTGCCTCGCGCCGGAGACCGTCTTTACCACGGCCCTGCCCTGGTACCTGTACCTGCTCGGCGTTATCTGGCAGTCCGGCCACATCATGGCGCACTATGTTCTCAATGTCCGGTATGACAAAAAAGGAAACCCGGTCATCGTGACGCCAGCGTTCTTCAGCAAGCCTTCCCCGAAGAAAGCGTCGGTCATAACGCTGATGTTCACCGGCATCCTCTTTGTGATGAGTGTGCTGCTGCCGCTGCTGACCTCGCTGAGCTGGCTGTACATCGTGCCGGTAGCGGCCTTCGGGCTGTATACCCTGTACCGGTGCCGGTCTTTCCTGAGAGCTTCCCGCGACACCAGAGAGATGAACCGCGCCTGGAGTTCCCTGGCGCTGTACCGTATGACCATTTCCGTGGCGATTATCCTGAGCATCCTCGTTTTCCCGTGACGATGGAGATATGACTGAACGAGTACCCCTGGAAAAAGAACCCCTGGACGGGGCGGACGCCGTGAAGCAGTACGACAACGGCGCCCGGTACTACATGCTGCCGGAGTACAAGTACTTCGTGCGCAAGATACTGCGGCGGGGCATACGGTCCGGGCGCGTCCTGGACGTGGGGACCGGCAGCGGCCGGCTCGCCATCGAACTCGCCAGGGTGAAGGGGGCGGATTTCCGCATCACCGGTCTGGACATCTCGCAGGACATGCTGGACCTGGCGCGGGAGAACGCGAAGAAGGCCGGCGTGGCAGACAGGATAGAGTTCGTCCTGGGGACAGCCGCGGACATGCCGTTCCCGAACGGGGATTTCGACCTGGTGATGAGCTACGCTTCCCTGCACCACTGGACACAGCCGGAAGACGTTTTCTCCGAGTGCCAGCGCGTGGCCGGGGAAACCGGAGTCGTCATGGTGCGGGACAACCGCCGGGTCTACGGCAACCCGTTCTGGGAAGCCTTTATCTGGGGGCTGCGCCTGTTCATGAACAAGCGCCACCGGGACAACTGGCCGGGCGTGATACGGTCGAGCTACACACTACCGGAAATCCGGGACATCGTGAAAAAATCAAAACTGAAGAACTATGACATCGGCACGGACTTCATCTCCTTCGACCTGTATGTGGAGACGCCGGTGAGAACACAGAGAGTATGACGACTTCATCAGCATCGGTATCGAGAATCAAGGCGGAACTCCAGGAAAAGGGGCTGCAGATCAGCCCGGACCTTGCTGCCCGGTTGGAGCAAAGATATAATGCGCCGGCGGTGAGTACCGGGCGGCTCGTGGTGTGCCTGCCATCGCCGGCCGGGAACGGGGAAGTGATACCTGTCTTCATCGTGAACGGGACTCGGGGAGCAAACTCACCGTACCAGCTTGCGGAGACGCTCTCCGGCGGCCTTGAAATCTGGAGGGCTAACGAAAAATACACAGATATCACCATGTTCCCGCGTCCGCGGTTTTATGACCAGTTGACCAGCAATGGCACCCCGATGAGCAAGGTCGCCGTGGTGGTCGGGCCGGGCCACCTGCGCTCCGTGGTCAATCAGCAATGCCACTACCAGCAGATTGGCAAGGCCTGCAAGTTCTGCGCCGTGCAGCACTGGTGGAACGCCGCCCCGTCCAAGCAGCCGCTGCAGATAGCTGAGGCCGTCGAAGCCGCCGTAAAAGAAGGCGTTGCCCGGCATATTTCCATCACGACCGCCACGCTCAATACACCGGACAAGGGGCTGGCGCAGCTCGTCGAGACCGCCGGTCTTATCCACGACCGCGTCGATATCCCCATCATGCTCGAGTTCGAGTCGGTAGTCGACCTGAAGCTCTTCCGTTCCATGCTGAAACGTGCCCGCGACTACGGCGTTACCACTGCTTCGTTGAATATCGAGTGCTTCGACGAGACCCTCCGGGAAGGCATCATGCCGGCCAAGGGGAAAATCCCGGTGGGAGTCTACCTGGAGAACTGGCGGGTGTGCCTGGATGTCTTCGGGAAGAACGAGGTCTCCACGACCGTCGTGGTGGGCATCGGAGAAAGTGACGAGTCCATCTTGCGGGGCGTCGAGATGGCCGCCGAGGCCGGGGTCATGACATTCCTGGTACCGCACAGCCCCGCCGCCGGCGCGGACTACGCAGACTTCACACCGCCGTCAGCGGACCGGATGCTGTATTTATACGAAAAAGCCAGCGACATTCACAGCAAACACGGGCTGGACCTGTACGCCTGTACGGCCGGCTGCGTCAAGGGCGGCGGTTTCAGCGGCATTAAAGATGTGGCGAGGTTTGGAGCGTAGTATTAGACCAAAAATCGGAAATCAAAAATAGAACGGAATTCACAACCGACCGTATAATCGAGTAAACTAAACAGGACAACAAGAAGGAGGAAACTAATGGTAAGTTCAAGGACCTACACGAGCGATGTAGGAGTACTGGGAAGGGTCAAGACAGAACTCCAGACGCACGGCGTCGTTGTGCCGCCGGCATTGCAGGAAGAATTGACACGGGACTGGAACGCTCCCGCCATCGGCAGGGGCAGGTTCGTGTTCCTGCTGGAAAACAAGGAATTCGGCCTGTACACCACCGTGCTCATCATCAACGGCCATTTCTCGAAGAAATCCCCCTATCACATGGTCAAGTCCGCCGCCGGCGCCTACGAGGTCTGGAAGGACGATGAGAAATTCACGGACGTCAGCATGATGCCGCGCCCGAAGTACTACGATCTCACCACCACCGACGGCATTCCGATGAGCGACGTGGCCGTCATCGGCGAGCCGGACCACCTGCGCTCCGTACTCAACCAGCGCTGCGGCTACCAGCGCATCGGCAAGGCCTGCAAGTTCTGCGCCATCGAGTCCTGGTGGGCCGGCTACATGGACAAGACGCCCGCCCAGGTCGCGGAAGTGGCCGAAGCCGCCGCCAGGGAAGGCATGATCAAGCATGTCACCCTCAGCACCGGCACCAAGCTCAGCGCGGGCAAAGGCCTCGAGGACGTCGTCGAAGCGGCGAAACTCATCGACCAGCGCGTCAAACTCACCAAGACCCTCAACTTCGAACCGCTGACCGATGCGGTCATGCTGGAAAAACTTCTCCGCGAAGGCAAGGAGGCCGGCGCCTGCACGTCTCTCTGCAACGTCGAGTGCTTCGATGAGAGCCTGCGGGAAGACATCATGCCGATCAAGGGACGCAACACGCTGGACGACTACAAGCGCGTCTGGGATAAGTCCCTGGAGATCTTCGGCGAGAACGAAGTCTACACCATGGTCATCGCCGGGCTCGGCGAGGATGACGAGACCATGCTCCGCGGCGTGGAAATGTGCGCGGAAATGGGCGTGGTCGCCTCCATCGTCCCGTTCACCCCGATGGTCAACTCCGCCTACGAACACCGCGAACCGACGTCCACCGAGCGCATGTTGAAGCTGTACGAAGAAGCCCTGCCCCTCTATGAGAAGCACGGTCTGAAACTGTATGGCGGCACCGGCGGCATCTTCACGTCGCTAAAGGGAATGTAATTTTGCAGGCCACCGGCATAAGAAGCCGCTCGTGATGAGCCTGTCGAACCAAGAGGCTCTGTAAGAGGCCTCATCCTTCGACAAGCTCAGGATGAGCGTAAGTTCTAGCTCAATACTTGCCCCCTCCCGGCACCGGGAGGGGGCTTTTGTGTATAATGGCGGGGGAGGTGCTGTATGACATCGTTGATAGCCCCGTACGGTTCATGGAAATCCCCGATCACCTCGGACATCATCGCTTCCGGCGGGATACGCCTGGATTCGCCGGTGACCATCGACGGCGGGGACGTGTACTGGCTGGAGGTACGTCCCGCCGAGGGCGGCCGCTCCGTGCTCGTGCGGCGCGCCGCTGACGGGACCGTTACTGATGTCACACCCGCTCCGTTCAACGTCCGCACCCGCGTCCACGAATACGGCGGCGGCGCTTACCTTGTTAATAAAGGGACCGTTTATTTCTCGAACTTCGCCGACCAGCGGCTGTACAGGCAGGGACCCGGCGAAACCCCCGTACCCATCACGCCGGAGAGCGCTACCCGGTACGCGGACGGCATCTACGACCGGCGCCGCAAGCGTATCATCTGCGTGTGTGAAGACCATTCCGGACCGGGGCGTGAAGCGGTCAACAGCCTGGCGGCCGTAGACAGCAACGGTGACAAGCCTCTGCAGACGCTGGTCTCAGGCCATGATTTCTACTCCTCGCCGCGCCTCAGCGGGGACGGCACCCGGCTCACCTGGTTCACCTGGGACCACCCGGACATGCCCTGGGACGGTACGGAACTGTGGATAGCCGATATAGCATCGGACGGCTCCATCGTAAAACCGGTCAAGGTCGCCGGCGGCCGGTATGAATCGGTTACTCAGCCCCGGTTCTCCCCGGACGGCACGCTGTACTTTATTTCCGACCGGAGCGGCTGGTGGAACCTCTACCGCTGGATAGCCGGGGACATTACCTGCCTCTGGGAGACCGACGCCGAATTCGTCGAGCCGCACTGGGTCTTCGGCGGGTCCAACTACGCCTTCCTCTCGGCGGAGCGGCTCATCTGCACCTGCTCGCGGGACGGTATCTCGCGCCTCGCCGTTATCGATACGTCGACACTCAAGGTGACGGACATCAAGACCCCTTACACCGCCCTGTCATCCCTGGCCGCAGGAAAGGAAAACATCGCCTTCCTGGCGGCTTCTCCGTCCGAGGCCCCGGCCGTCGTGGAACTGGACATCCGGTCAGGCGGCGCGAACATCCTGCGCCGTTCCACGGACATCAGTTTCGATGAAGGCTACCTGTCCGCTCCCAAGCCGGTGGATTTCCCCACCGAAGACGGCCTGACCGCCCATGCCCTGTATTACGCTCCGAAGAACTGCGATTATACCGCTCCTGAGAACGAAAAACCGCCGCTCATGGTGATCAGTCACGGCGGGCCGACGTCTTCGATATCCGGCATCCTGAGCCTGGGCCTGCAATACTGGACTTCCCGCGGTTTTGCCGTGATAGATGTGGGGTACGGAGGCTCTAGCGGTTACGGGCGTGAGTACCGGAAACGGCTCGAGGGCAGATGGGGCATCGTTGACGTAGACGATTGCGTCAATGCGGCGAAACACCTCGTCGACCGTGGCCTGGCGGACCCGCAGCGGCTGGCCATCCGTGGCGGCAGCGCCGGGGGCTACACGACCCTGGCGGCGCTGACCTTCCGGGACGTGTTCAGCGCCGGGGCCAGCTACTATGGCGTCTCGGACCTGGAAGCGCTGGCAAAGGAGACGCACAAGTTCGAGTCGCGCTACCTGGACGGGCTTATCGGGCCGTACCCGGAACGGCGTGACATCTACCTGGAGCGCTCCCCCATCCATCACGCGGACAGGCTTTCCTGCCCGGTTATCTTCTTCCAGGGGAGTGAGGACAAAGTCGTCCCGCCGGACCAGGCGGAGATGATGGTGGACGCCCTGAGGAAAAAGGGCGTTCCCGTGGCCTATCTCCTCTTCCCCGGTGAGCAGCACGGCTTCCGGCAGGCCGCCAACATCAAGCGGGCGCTGGACGCTGAACTGTACTTCTACTCCCGGATGTTCGGGTTCCAGCCGGTTGAGCCTATCGAGCCGGTGGAGATAGAGAACTTCCGGGACTAGCGATCAGGGCGGGTTACGTTTCGCTTCACCTGCTCAACTTTGAACTATGATTGTGTGACCGTTTTACAGGGAGCCGGTTCACCCCGGGCTGTTTCCAGTTCCCGGACGAATTCCCCGCCCAGGTAACAGGCCAGTTCTTCGCGCAGGCAATCGCAGATCAGCAGGCCTTCATGGCGGCAGGGAAGCTCATCCAGGAATTCGCTGACGTACAGGTAATCGCTGTCCCATGTCAGCGGGAAAAGGAAGCAGACCATCGGCTTGATCTGGTGCGGGTCGATGCCCTGTTCCAGGGCATAACCGTGAAGGTGGCAGCCGCGGCCGCGGTTATTGCGAAACACACAGGCGCCGTTGACGACCCTGGTGTTCCGGACACGGCCGGAGGGGAATTCGGGGCGGACGATGACTTCTTCGTGGAACCATTCAGAAGCATTGATGCTCAGTCGTTCTTCGAGCTGGACCTTATGGCGGTAAATCTTCTCGACTTCCATTATGTCAACCGGGCAACCGTAGCTGCAGCAGTCGTCCCGGCATGCGGTGCACTCCATGCAGCGGGCAAAATAACGGGTCTTAAAAATTCTCTCATCGATATTAGATACCTTGATACCTGCCGTGCCGCTTTTTACTGGGATCATAAACTCCTTTAGTTTTATTTATACCCTGCGGGATTCATGCCGGTTACAGGGCAGCATCATTGGAAAAATGTGAAGGCTGGAAAAATCGAGATTCCTTGCTGAAAAGCAAATCCGTTTCAACCGGTGCCAGCGCCATAAAAAAATGGCCAACCTTGCAGCCAGCCAAGTATTCCAATACATCAATTCAACCATAAACAGGGAAAGAGTTCAACGAACCCTTTAGAGGAGTTTAACCTCTCCACTAACCTTTCAACGGGCAGCCGCGTTATACTTGATGAAGCACATACTCCCAACCGGAGGCCGTAATGGTGCGTAAAACTGCACTCGTCCTTCTCGTCATCCTGGTCCTGGCGTGGGTCCCGGCCGGCTGCAGTGCCATCACGGGCGCCGGCGAAGACACTCTGACCTTTTCCGAGCTCATCGCCAGAGCGGACGACTACAACGGTAAGACCGTCACCGTGGAAGGGTTCTATTTCAGCGGTTTCGAGATAACCGCCCTGGCGGGTGTACTCGGTCAGGCGGAATTCGATCCGGAGCGGACCGTTCCGGAGCAGCCGCTCATCTGGACGATGCCGGAGCGGGGACTCCAGTCTGAACTGCACACCCAGACAAAGACCCCTTCCGGTTACCCGGAATATTTCGGCAGGGTAAGAGTGACCGGCAAGTTTGAGACCGGCGAGACCTACGGCCACATGAACGCCTACAACTACCGGCTGACCGCGACATCGACGGTGGTGCTGGAATGGACACCGGCGGCCCCGACTGTAACGACTACGACCCCGACTGATCCTGAGGAGGAACGCTTTGCCGCAGCAAAGCAGGTTGCCGAAGATTTTGTCAGGAACAGTGCTACGTTCCGCTTCGACGGCGTAGAAGGCAGCATCAAACTGGTCGGGGAGGAAAAATTCAGCCCTATCAGTTCATTCCGCGCCTGTACGCTGTGGTATGAATACGAGACCCTGCATCCCGGCCACGGCGACCGAAGCGGGTTGTTCCTGGCCCAGGTCATCACGCTGCACCATGCTACCATATATGTGGATATCGACACGCTCGAAGTGAAGATAGCCCGCTGCGACGACTGGAACATGCTGACCGGGGAAGACCTGCCGGAGTAAGAAGCTTGTTCGGCTTCTTTACTACCTGAACCGCGAGTTTCCCTTCATGAGTTTGCCTTCCTGGAGGCTCCGTTAGGTTTTCACGCGGTACCGCGCAATTACCGGGATTCCACGTTCAATATCAAGAGATCCTACAGGAATGCAATCGTTACTTAAGTTCGAAGGTAACCTTGCAGACCTTGCAGCGCCAGAAGATCCGTTCGGTTGGAGTCGGCCGGTACCCCATAAAGTTGTTGAAGAAGGTATCCTTCAAGTGAGAGTGATAATGTGTGACTTTCACAGTGTTGTCCCCGCCGCACACAGGGCAGGTAGCTCCGCCATACCCTTTTTTTCGCTGCGGGCTCGTTTGGAGAGAAGCTCTTTTTAAAAAACCGCACCGGCACATCCCCTGTTCAAAATCATCCATGAATATTTTGTTTTCATTGATGGCCGCTATCATCCACATCCGGGGGTATTTTCAGATTGTAATACAAAGAAGTAAACACTGTAAAGTAAATATCCATTTGGTTCACATTCCTTGATGACCCATATTATACTATCTGGTATGGAACGCGTAATCTTTGCAAACCGGGGGGACCAATGAGCAGATATTTGGCAAGTACCGCCGTTTTATTCCTGATTATGTCCTTCATCCTTCCTGTGGGTTGTGAGATACCTGACTCCTCACCAGTATCAGGAGGAGACATCACGAATAATACTCCCATAACCCTGCCCGAACCCCACTTCACCAGCGACGTGTCCCTGGAGGAAGCCCTGCTCGATCGCCGTTCCGTGCGGGAATATACGGGCGAACCGGTCACATTGCAGGAGCTTTCCCAGCTCCTCTGGGCGGCGCAGGGCATCACGAACGAGTTCGGGCACCGCACGGCGCCTTCGGCTGGAGGAACATATCCGCTGGAGGTCTACGTGGTTGCCGGAAATGTTGAAGACCTGCCGGCCGGCATCTACCATTACCTTCCGGACGGGCACCGGATAGAACTACTCAGCGAGGGCGATCAGCGAGAAGTCCTGATGGAGGTAACGCTCGACCAGGAATGGGTAGCAGAAGGAGCGCTGAACATCGTAATAACGGGGGTTTACGAACGGGTGACCGGGCGTTACGGCGACCGGGGCGTGCAGTATACGTATATCGAACTCGGTCACGCCGCCCAGAACATCTGCCTCCAGGCTGTTGCGCTGGGACTCGGCACGGTTACGATCGGGGCTTTCGATGAAGCCGGTGTGGGTGACTTGCTGGGACTGCCGGACGGCGAGACGCCGCTGTATGTCATGCCGGTAGGAAAGAGATAAGGCATGCCGTTTCCGCCTGATATTATGTCTTGAAAGGAATATTTTACGCAAAACGACAGTAGATGACCGGATATACCCACTCCCCGCTGGTGTTTACGTCCATGCTATGCGGGTTTTCTTCACTTGTCTGAAATACGTAGTATGAGGTATGATTAATAAAGGGATTCTTTTTTGGGACCCGTTGGCATCCCCCTCATCGAAAAGGAATTTACAACCGACAGGGTTGTGTTGATCATAGAAAAGGGGGGATTAGTTATCTCATGTCAAGTTCCTCTGTAAGCCAGCCCGACCTCGAAAAATATACCCACGAGGTCATCCTCAAAGACG
Organism: uncultured Dehalococcoidaceae bacterium; assembly: GCA_964595455.1. GTDB lineage: Bacteria > Chloroflexota > Dehalococcoidia > Dehalococcoidales > RBG-16-60-22 > DAOUEG01. Next base: position 19,854 of record CAZQQL010000025.1, on the reverse strand, counting down.
GCTCCAAGATACTCCTCCGGCCTATCCTGCAGAGCGATGTGCCTCTCTGGCTGGCTCTTTTATCCCGCTTGAGCCCTCGCTCCATGTATTTCCGCTTCCACAATATTCCCAAGGAAATGACGGAAGAGGACGCGTTACGATACTGCACCGTGGACTACCACGAGACCTACGCCTTCGTCGCGGAGGTAGGCATCGGGGCGCGGCGCAAGATAGTCGGCATCTCGCGGTACTACAAGATACCCAATCGCAAGTCCGCTGAAGTCGCTTTCCTCATGGATGACGCTTACCAAAATAAAGGGCTCGGCACCAAGCTCATGCAGGCGCTGGTTGATGCCGCCCGGGAGAACGACATCGTCCGGTTCGAGGCAACCGTCCTGGCGGAAAACAAGATGATGATGGACGTTTTCCTGGATTACGGCTTCCGGGTGTCCCGGGAACTGGAAGACGGCGTTTACTACCTGTCGTTCCCCATCAGCCCGACGCAGCTCGTGGAGTACAAGGTTTCCGTCCGGGACCGCATCGCTACCATCAATTCCCTGCGGCCAATCCTGACCCCCAAGTCCATCGCCTTGATCGGCGCCGCCCGTAAAACGGAGACGATCGGCAACCTGATGATGCGGTGCCTCACCCAGAACGGCTATTCCGGCATCCTGTACCCGGTCAATCCCAATACGGACGCCGTCCTTTCCATCAAGTCTTACCCTTCCGTCCTGGATATCCCCGGCCCGGTGGACATGGCCATCATCGCTGTGCCTGCTGCCATTGTGACCAAGGTGGCGGATGAATGCGGCCAGAAAGGCGTACGCGCGCTCATCGTTATCTCGGACGGTTTCCGTGAACGTGGACCGGACGGCGCCAAGCGAGAGGAAGAACTCCGCAGCATCGCCCTGAGTTACGGTATGCGACTGGTCGGCCCCAATTGCATGGGGGTCATCAACACGGACCCCGCTATCCGGATGAACGCTACCTTCTCACAGGTCTATCCCGGGATCGGCAACGTGGCTTTCCTTTCACAGAGCGGCGCCATGGGACTGACCATCCTCGAACATGTCAAGTCGCTCGGCATCGGTATTTCGACCTTCATAAGCGTCGGCAACCGGGCCGATGTCTCCTCCAACGATATTCTCCAGTTCTGGGAGCAGGACCCGGCCACCAAGGTCATCCTGCTGTACCTGGAATCATTCGGTAACCCGCGGCACTTCGCCCGCATCGCACGGCGCGTCGCCACCAAGAAACCCATTATCGCGGTCAAGAGCGGCTCGACGCCGGCGGGCGCGCGAGCGGCTTCATCCCATACCGGCGCGCTGGCTACGTCCGATGTAGCTTCGGACGTATTATTCCGCAACGCGGGCATCATCCGCGTCAACGCCGTGGAAGAACTGTTCAACGTCGCCACGCTGTTGTCCACCCAGCCGCTGCCCAGGGGCAGGAAGCTCGTCATCGTAACCAACGGCGGCGGCCCCGGCATCATCGGAGCGGACGCAGCAGCGCGCAACGGGCTGGATGTCATTGAACTCAAACCGGAGACGGTGGCAAAGATCAAGCCCCTGCTGAGCCGGGACCTGAACGTGGCCAATCCAATCGATACAACGGCCGGCGCCACCGCTGATGAATATGAAAAAATCCTCAACGTCCTGGCGGCGGAAGACTACATCGATGTCGTCCTGACCATTTTCGCTCCGCCCATCATCGTCGAGGTCAAGGAAATGGAAGAGGCCCTGCGGAGGGTAGCTCCCGTGTTCCGCAAGTACAAGAAACCGATCCTGTCCTGTTTCATAGGGCAGAAAGGTATCAGCGCTCAACTCGGCAAACAGAACAGCTTTATCCCCAGCTACACGTTCCCGGAAGAAGCCATTCTTGCCCTGCGCCGGGCGATAGACTATGCGGAACTCAAGAACAAGCCGGCCGGGGAGTATCCGTCCTTTAAAGGAATCCACAAGGTACGCGCGCGGCATATCATTGAGTCCGCCATCCAGCGTAAGACCGAAGAACCGCTCTGGCTCTCGCCCAGGGAGATCGCCGGACTGCTGGACTGTTACGGCATCAAGCGGATGAAATCGGTCGTTGCAAAATCCGCAGCGGAAGCAAAAGCAGCCGCGTCCCGCATGAAATTCCCGGTTGCAATTAAACTGGAGTCGGCCACCATCACCCACAAGACCGATGTCGGCGGCGTCATTCTGGATGTCGAATCCGAAGAAGACGTAGAGAAAGCTTATAATAGCATCTATGAAAATCTGAAAAAGATCGGCCGTGAAGAGGAGATGGCCGGGGTAACGGTACAGGAAATGATAACCGGCGGGGTTGAGACCATCGTCGGCATCACGCAGGACCCGTCGTTCGGACCGCTGATAATGTTCGGCGCCGGCGGCGTTTTGGCCGAACTCATCAAGGATGTCACGCTGAAGCTCCATCCCATCACCGACGCCGATGCCGGGGAGATGATCGGCTCCCTCAAGATCTCCCAATTGTTCCAGGGGTATCGGGGCGCTCCGCCCAGCGACATTGCATCTGTACAGGACCTGTTATTGAGAGTATCGGCCATGATAGAGGACATTCCGGAGATTTCAGAACTGGACCTGAATCCCGTCACTGTCATGGCCAAAGGAAAGGGATATCGCATAATCGATGCCAGAATGCTCGTGAGGTAGACGGCCGTATGAATAACCATCCTTACCCGAGAAACAAGGCCGGTTATGTGTTTGACCCCATCTACCTGCAGCATGATACCGGCTCGCATGTGGAGAACCCCGGCAGGTTGCAGGCGATACTTGCCGGACTGGACAGAACGGGCATCAAACCACTGCTGGAGTTTATCCCCGCCCGTGCCGCCACCCTGGCGGAGCTTATGCTGGTCCACAAGGAAAGCTATATTAAAAGCATTGAGACTTTTTGCCGGAATGGCGGCGGATGGTGGGACCAGGACACATTGATGTCTCCGGCTTCATATGAAGCCGCGATATTCGCCGCCGGCGGAGCTATCAAAGCCGTAGAAACGGTGGTTAAGAGCGATGTAAGCCATGTCTTCGCACTGGTACGGCCGCCGGGTCACCATGCCACTGTCGATCAGTGCATGGGATTTTGCCTCTTCAACAATGTGGCCATCGCCGCCAACTACGCCCTGAAAAACCTGGGCGTCAGGAAAATCATCATCCTGGACTTCGACGTCCACCACGGCAACGGGACACAGGAAGCCTTCAGCCACAACCCCAACGTCCTGTACATATCCCTCCACCAGTATCCCCTTTTCCCTGGTACCGGGCGCATCGACGATACCGGGCATACTCCGAACGAAGGAACCTCCATCAATATACCTATGCCCGCCGGGTGCCGGGACATAGAATATGTCCGCGTTTTCAATGAAATAGTCATGCCGGCGGTCCGCCGCTTCACCCCGGACCTCCTGCTGGTCTCAGCCGGCTATGACGGCCACTGGGCGGACTCCATCAGCCACATGCGGCTGACGCTGGACGGATTCATTACCCTGACGAGAATAATCGAGAATATGGTTCAGGAATGCTGCGGCGGGAAGACGGTTTTTGTACTGGAAGGCGGCTATAACTTCCGCGTCCTGGAAGTAGCCGTGAACAATACGCTCAAGATATGGCTGGGGGAAAATTTCCTGGCAGACCCGCTGGGGCCCCCGCCGAACGACATCGCACCGAGCAACATCGACGATGTCATCGATGCAGTCAAAATCAAGCACGGCCTGCTGTAACGGCGAGATGTCAGGCGGTACCGCCGGCATCCGGCTTGTGGGTGATCTCGTCTATTTTTTCCAGCAGTTCCTTTTGCCCGTATGGCTTGGCGAGGAAGGCATCGGCGCCGAGTGAAAGCGCCCGGTCACGGCTGCCGGGATCAAAGCTGCAGGCGATCACCGCCGGTCTGGAAGCCGATTTCATACCGGTCAAAACATCGAACCCGCTCATATCCGGCATGACGATATCCAGTAGCATCACATCCGGTTTACGGTTTTCCAGCACGTCCAGCGCTTCACGGCCGCTGGAGACGATTTCAGCATCGTAGCCCGCTTCTTCGAGTATCTCTGCCGTCAGTTTCAGTATGGTAATATGGTCATCGACGATCAGGACCAGCTTTTTCTTTTTCCCTTTTTCCTCCATACCTTTCCTCCCGGATACAACCGCGGGATTGATGGGGGCAGTCCGGGGCTTGTATCCCACTTTGACGTTACTCCAATCCGGCTCAAGTGTTAAGTAGGATAACACTTATTGGATTAAGGGCTGGCACCCATTTTGTTCCACGCCCCGGAAGCGTCCCACGGGGGTCAGAGGAGGCGCTTTATCTGGTTGTTCTGCATTGAGAGCGTGTCCCTGAAATGGAAAGAGCCTCCGGGGCCCGCCTTGACACCTTTTCATGAAGAGAGTAAGCTAGAGTGGTATTTACCTCGAAACTCTAGGTATATTCTCATGGCAGGCCGCGAAAGCCGAATGCCCTTTACACCAATGAAGCGTGTTGTATAACGAAAATTATCTTACTTCCGGTCTCTTGCTACTAGAGCGGCTTGATGGTATAACAAATAATGTCGGTGCATATACCCTGTTCCTTACCAGAGACCGGCACGGAGTTGGCAAAGCATGAATTTACCCGGCGTCTTTGAAAAATACCGTGAGGAGATCGATGCCGAACTGCGAACCATTCTCGCTGAACGGCAATCGCCGCTGTATGAAATGCTGCGGTACCACCTCGGCTGGATAGACGAAACGGGCAAGCCGCTCGATTCCGCCGCAGGGAAAGCCCTTCGCCCAACACTCTGCCTGCTGGGCTGTGAGGCAGCCGGGGGAGATCACCGGGTCGCGCTGCCGGCAGCCGCGGCGTTAGAGCTGCTCCATAATTTTTCCCTCATCCATGACGATATCCAGGACGGGGACCTGCGGCGGCGGCACCGCCCCACTGTCTGGTCGATATGGGGCATGCCCCAGGCCATCAACGCCGGCACCGCCATGCGGATACTCACCAACAGCGCCCTGGCCCGCCTGGGGGACCTCGGGACCACGCCGGAGACCATCCTCAGGATCCAGCGGCTCATGGATGAAGCCAGTCTCGATCTCATCGAAGGCCAATACCTGGACATCGATTTCGAACAGCGCCAGGACGTCACCGTAGCGGACTACCTGCAGATGATCGGCGGCAAGACCGGCGCGCTCATCGCCTGTTCGCTGGAGGTAGGCGCGCTGCTCGGGGCCGGTGAACGGACGGCAGTTGGGCGATTCCGGGACCTCGGCTGGAATATCGGACTCAGTTTCCAGATAACCGATGATATCCTCGGCATCTGGGGCAATCATGACGTTACCGGCAAGCCGCTGGCTTCCGATATCCGGCGGCGTAAGAAGACCCTCCCCATCGTCCATGCCATGGAGAACGCCCAGGACGGGTATAAAACAACCATTATGGGTTATTTCCGGGAAACCACCGTGGATGAAAACGGCGTCAACGCTATCCTGGATATCCTCAACCGGACCGGAGCGCAGGACTACGCCCGTGGAATGAGCCGGGACTACTGCTGCAAGGCCCGGAAGATAGTGGAAGACCTGGACATCGAAACCGGTCCCCGGCGGGAATTCGACGACCTTCTGAGCTTCCTCGAAGCCAGGAATTTCTGAACAGGAGTTGGCATGGTAAGCCAGAAACCGGCCGGAACGGGAAACAGGAACGGGCTCCGCAAAGAGGAGCACCTTACCATCAGCCTCGCTTATGATGCCGGTCCCAGCCCGGTGACAACCGGTCTGGAAGACTATACCTTCGTGCACCAGGCCCTTCCGGAAATCGATTACGCCACCATCGACCTCTCTACATCCGTGCTCGGCCTGCCGCTGGCCGCCCCTCTCGTCGTCTCGCCGATGGTAGGCGGCATCGATGTTGCGGCGGGCATCAACCGCACGCTCGCCGAGGCCGCCCAGACGCTGGGACTGGCCATGGGGGTGGGCTCCCAGCGGTGCATGATAGAGGACCCCTCCACCACCTACACGTACCAGGTCCGCGATGTAGCTCCGGACATACCGCTTTTTGCCAATCTGGGGGCAGTGCAGCTCAATTATGGTTACGGCATCGATGAATGCCGCCGGGCGGTGGAAGCCATCGGAGCAGACGCTCTCGTGCTGCACCTGAACCCTCTGCAGGAAGCTTTCCAACCGGAGGGAAATACGGACTTCTCCCATCTGCTGGAGAAAATAGCCGGTATCTGCCGGGACCTGCCGGTACCGGTCATCGTCAAGGAAGTCGGTTACGGTATTTCCGGGGAAGCCGCGGAGCAACTCGCCGCGGCCGGGGTCGCCGGCATTGATGTCGCCGGCAGCGGCGGGACGTCATGGGGCCGCATCGAGGCGGCGCGGGCAGAGACCCGTACAGCCCGCCTGGCCGAGACATTTTCGAAATGGGGCATCCCCACCGCGGAATCGGTCCGCCTCGCCCGCCAACATGCGCCGGAGACCTGCCTCATCGCCAGCGGCGGCATCAAGACGGGCCTGGACGTGGCAAAGGCCATTGCTCTCGGCGCCGACGCCGCCGGTATAGCCCTGCCCCTTCTGAAACCGGGCACGCTTTCCACCGGCGCAGTAGTTTCCGCTCTTGAAGAAGTCCTCGAAGCCCTCAAGATAGCTATGTTCTGCACCGGCATCCCGGGCATCGAAAGCTTGAAACATACGCCGCGGCTCGTCAGGAAGGAACAGAGGTAGTTATGTCTTTTCCGAAACTCCTGGCGGCGCACCTCAGCACCTACCTGATCAAGAACTGGGCCTTCGGGAACAAGCGTTTCCCGATGGTACTGATGCTGGAGCCGACCGAATTATGCAACCTTTCCTGCGCCGGCTGCGGGCGTATCCGCGAGTACCGGGACTGTCTGGATACCCGATTGAGCGTGGAAGACTGCCTGAAAGCAGTGGATGAAACCAGCGCGCCTACCGTTACCATCACCGGCGGCGAACCCCTGCTCCATCCGGAAATTGCGGAGATAGTCAAAGGCATCGTCGCCCGGAAAAAGCACATCCATTTCTGTACCAACGGCCAGGTCCTGGAGAAGTCACTCGATAGGTTCAAGCCCGGCCCTTATATGAGTTTCGTCGTGCACATGGACGGTCTGGAAGAGACCCACGACCGCGGCGCCGGTAAAGACGGCGCGTTCCGTAAGGCCGTGGCGGCCATCTCGGAGGCCGTGGAGCGTGGTTTCCGCGTTTACACCAATACCACCGTATTCACGGACACCGATTTCAACGAGATAGACGCCCTCTTCGCGGAACTCACCCGCCGCGGCGTCAGCGGCCTCATGATCTCTCCGGCCTACGATTTCGAGATCGTCGGAGGTACACGGTTCCTCTCCCGTGAAGAGATAAGCAGGACGTTCCAGCCGCTGGACACGTTCCGCAAGAAATACGACTTTTACAACACGTCAGCGTATATCGATTTCCTGCTCGGCAGGAAAGACGTCCCGTGCATGCCGTGGAGCACGCCGACCCTGACCCCGAAAGGCTGGCGAAGTCCCTGCTACCTCCTCGCCGATGAACATTACGGGTCTTACCGGGAACTCCTGGAGAAGACGGACTGGGACCGTTACGGCGTCGGGAAAGACCGCCGCTGCGCCAACTGCATGGTCCACAGCGGGTTCGAGGCGAGCCTCATCGACCACGCCCGTCGTAACCTGCCGGAACTCTTCCAACTGGCAAGGCGTTAAGCAACGGCGTTATTTTACAGTATGCTGGTTATTACAACCGCCATGAAACAGGAAGCGGACAGCGTGAAGCGCTGCCTGCGGGGATTGCGTGATATCTCCGGTGAGGACTATCGGGCCTGGACCGGTCATCGGAACGGGACCGAGGTGCTCACCGTCCAGACGGGTATGGGCCGGGAGAATGTTATCAACACCTTCCAGTCTCTGCTTGAGGCCCACGAAGTCAGCGCGCTGGTATCTATAGGCTTCGGCGGCGCTCTGACCCCGGACCTGCGTCCCGGCCACGTTATTCTCTGCTCGACGACACTGCTGCATGAGACCGAGTCCGGTCCGTCCCGCTTCCTGGCTGATGAGAAATTGCTGCAGACTGCTTCAGGATGCCTGAAAAAAGAACGGACGGGCTGGAACACCGGCAGCGGCGTGACCGTCCCGGAAGTGGCCGACCGGCGGGTCAAGGAAGATTTGAGGATGCGCTTCGGTGCGGCCGTGTGCGAGATGGAAGATGCCTGGCTGGCCAGCCTGGCACGTGAGAAGGGAATACCGTTCCTGGCCGTAAGAATCGTCATGGACGTGCTCCGCGATGACATGGACCCCTACCTCGACCTCGGTTCACTCCTCGATACACGCGGCCGTGTCAAACCTGGAGCGGCGCTGGCAGCCATCGTAACTCGACCCGGGCGTGTGAAGGCGCTGGTATCCGCTTTTTTTGCCTACCGGCGGGCCAGGGCAGGCATAGCGAGGTTCGTGACCCTCTTGCTGGACAACGGATTACCATTATAATGAGACTATGAAAGTTTTAGTTACCGGCGCCACCGGATTCATCGGCGGAAACCTGACCCGCGCCCTTCTCCACAAGGGCTACGAGGTGCGGACGCTGGTACGGCCGCAAAGCGACCGCCGCAACCTGCAGGGACTGGACTTGGAGGTTTTCATCGGCGATCTGACCGATGTCCCTTCCCTCGAAAGCGCGCTCAAGGACTGCGAGGGACTGTTCCACGTTGCCGCGGCGTACACGTTCTGGTCGGCTAACCCGAAATCCGTCTACGACAGCAATGTCACCGGTACGGAGAACATCCTTAGGGCCGCCGCCCGCGCCGGGGTCCGTAAAATCGTCTACACCAGCAGCGAATCCACGTTGAAGATCCCGGCTGGAAATACGGTCTGCGAGAGCTATTCGCTGAACGATCCCGATACGCTGCCCGGAGATTACAAGCGTTCCAAATGCCGGGCGGAACAACTGGTCCTCGAACTCTGCAGCGAAGGCCTCCCTGCTGTTCTCGTCAATCCCACGACGCCGGTCGGTCCGTACGATGTCAAACCGACGCCCACCGGACGGATCATCGTCAATTTCATCAACGGCAAGATGCCGGCATTTGTGAATACGGGACTGAACGTCGTCGATGTGGAAGACGTTGCCGCCGGACATATCCTGGCCATGGAAAAAGGCTGCTGCGGGGAGCGGTACGTACTCGGTAACCGGAACCTCACCCTGCAGGAAATCTTCGGTATCCTGTCCGGTATTACCGGCCTTAAAGCACCTACCATCAACATCCCTATCTGGACAGCGATGGCGGCCGCCTCCATCGACGAGTTCATCAACGGCAGGGTCCTCCACCGCAGCCCGGGCATTCCGTTGGCCTCCGTCAAGGCCGCACGCAAGGTCCGGCACTTTGATTGCTCGGCCGCCGTGCGTGACCTCGGTCTGCCGCAAACCCCGGTTGAAGAAGCCTTTGAAAAAGCGGTATATTGGTTTTACCGGAACGGGTATCTACACCGCCCCATCAGAGTCCCCCAGAGGAGTTTTGCGTGAGCAGGACGAGGGCCAGACCTCAAACACAAAACGTCCTTGCCGATGCCGTTGCAAAGGCCATCGGCAAGACGCAGGAATACCTGTTCGGCATTCAGCACCCTGACGGCTACTGGAAAGGCGACCTCGAGGCCGATGCATCGGTCTCCGCCGGCTACGTCGCACTGATGCATTTCTTCGGGTTTCCCATAACGCCGGAACGCCGGGAAAGGATCGTCCGTACCCTCCGTACCAAGCAGAACGAGGACGGTTCCTGGAGCGCCTACTACGGCGGACCGGGAGACGTTAGCGTGACCGCCCAGGTCTACCTGGCTTTGAAGCTGGCCGGTATCCCTGCCATGGATGACGGTCTGCAGCGGGCCTGCCGGTTCACGTTATCCAAGGGCGGGCTGATGAAGGTCAACATGATCACCCGTATCTGGCTGGCGCTTTTCGGGCAGTTCGATTGGAAAGGCATTCCCACAGTGCCGCCGGAGGTTGTCTTTTTCCCCTTCTGGTTCTATTTCAATATTTATGAATGCTCGAGCTGGGCGCGGGCGACGATGATGGCTTTGACCATCCTCACCGTGAAAAAGCCGGTCTGCCCGGTCCCGGAGAGCGCCGGCATCGCAGAGCTTTACGCAGAGGCGGCATCGGAACGCGATTACTCGATCGGCTCGGCGCCGGCCTGGTTTTCCTGGGAATCGTTCTTCCTCACCGCGGACAAAGGGTTCAAAGGCTACGAAAAACTCCGCTACAAACCCCTGCGGAAGGTGGCGCTGAAACAGGCCGCCGCCTGGATCATCAAACGACAGGAAAAGGACGGGAGCTGGGGCGGCATCATGCTGCCCTGGGTCTATTCACTCTTTGCCTTGAAAACCCTCGGGTACGGCCTTGACCACCCCGTGATGAAGAAAGGCCTTGAAGGGCTGGAAGGATTCATCGTCGAAAAGAGCGATTCCTTCCTCCTCGAGCCGGCAACTTCTCCAGTCTGGGATACCGCATGGTCGGTCCTGGCCCTCCATGAATCAGGGGTAGCGGGTGACCATACCGCCCTCCGCAACGCCGCGCGCTGGCTCCTCAGCAAGGAGATACGACAGCCGGGAGACTGGCTCGTAAAGAACCCGGCCGTTCAACCCGGTGGCTGGTCGTTCGAGTTTCATAACCGCTGGTACCCTGACATCGATGATACGGCGGTCGTTCCGCGCGCCCTGATGGCGGTCAAACTAGCCACCCGCCAGGAAGAAGCGGATAAGACCGCCGCCATCGAACGCGGCGTTGAATGGGCAGTGGACATGCAGGGAGATAATGGCGGATGGGCAGCCTTCGACCGGAACAATAACAGGAAGATGCTGGCCCATATACCGTTCTCTGATTTCATTACACCGCTCGATCCCGTCAGCCCGGACGTGACCAACCACGTCCTCGAGCTTCTCAGCAAGTTCGAAGGCGTGTATGAGAAGGAAATCGAGCGGGGTATCGATTATCTGAAAACCAGCCAGGAGCAGGACGGCGCCTGGTACGGCCGCTGGGGGGTCTGTTACCTGTACGGAACCGGGCTGGTAATTCCCAGCCTCAGGGCCGCCGGCGAACACGTTAACCGGGATTATATCCAAAAAGCCGCCAAGTGGCTGCTGAACCGCCAGAACCCGGACGGCGGCTGGGGCGAGTCCTGCCGCTCTTATGATGACCTTGCAGCCCGGGGCAAAGGGGATAGTACGGCCTCACAAACGGCCTGGGCGCTCATGGGTCTCATGGCTGCCGGCAAGACCCGTAGCGAAGCCGTAAAACGCGGCATCACCTATCTGCTCAATACCCAGCAGAAAGACGGGTCATGGAAAGAAGATTCCTTCACCGGGACAGGCTTTCCCCGGGCTTTCTACCTGAGATACGACCTCTACCGGATATACTTCCCGCTCATAGCCCTGGCCCGGTACCGGACGATGTACGAGGAGGCTGCCGCTGGATGACCGCAGAAGAAGAACTGGCCGTTATTCCACCCGCAGACCGAATACTCCTCCTGCCGCACTGCCTCCGACGGACGGCGACCTGCCGGGCGCCGTATGACAGCCGCGGGCTGCAATGTCTGCACTGCAACCCTGACTGCCCGGTGAACCAGCTGACCGCCGCCGCCGAAGAACTCGGCTACGGAGGCATATGCGTGGCTCCCGGCGGGCGTCTGGCGCTCAAATTCGTGACCGAAATGAAGCCGCGCGCCATCGTGGCGGTGGCTTGCGAGAAGGAACTTGAGGAAGGTATCCACGGCGTGCGTGAGAAGGCCGCCGAGATGGGCCTGCTGCCGCTTGTTGCCGTTATTCCCCTGGCCCGGGATGGCTGTATCGATACCGAAGTGGACATCGAACAGGCCATCGTAGTTTTGTCCGCCGGGTGCCAACCTGTTTCCTGACCGCCGGTGTTTCGTCCGCTTTGCCCATTGTCTCTTGAAATATGACCAAAATCACATCACGTGATGTCATCAGCACGGTAAAATGGAACATACCACCTGTGAGAGGAGAGTGTTATGTTCCAGATTACCGACGCCGCCAGGGACAAGATTCGTACCGCTCTGGAAAGCAATCAGGGCAAGTTCCTGAGAGTATATATCAGCGGAGCCGGCTGAGGGGGTCCCCGGCTGGGGATGGCTCTGGATGAGCCTGAAGCCAATGAGGCCACCATTCCGGTCAATGGCCTTGATGTCCTTATGTCCGATGTCGTGCAGGACCTTGCCGGCCAGACCGTTATCGATTACATCGTCGAACCCTACGGTGAGGGTTTCATCATCGATGACGGCCGCGGGCGCGCCTGCTGATTTTCATCCGGTCCTGAAAACAAGAGGAGGCAGCTCTGGCTGCCTCCTCTTTTATGCCCTGTTATACTGGTTGTGAACTCAATTGTTGGTATTGTTCCGGGGGCACTTCGGCCTTGTCCGTAGCGTCATGACAAGCCGTTCGGAGATCCGGGAGGCGCTTTCTATGAGTTGCGCTACGATGTTTTTCAGGTATGGTTGGATCCTGGACTCCGGTCCGGCCACACTGAGTACCACCGGCAGGTAATAACCCTTGACCGGCGCTGCTGCACAAATCATCCCCACGAACCGTTCCCCTCGGGATATCGCATAGCCGGAACGCCGGATTTCTCTGATCTGCGCCAGAAGAACTTCCTTGTCCGGGGCCGCCCGTTCTGATTCCGGGCTGATGTTGATATTGTCCAGGATTATGTTCAGTTTCTCCTCGGTGAGTTGTGACAGCAGTACCTTGACGGTTGCGCCCGCAAGTATGCCGGAGAGAGAAGGGTTGGCTGTTTTCTCCTGCGTAACTTTAAAATCATGGCGGGATTGGACCTCATAGAGAGGTACATACTGGACGTTATAGGTGATATCCAGCGCTACGGTTTCTTCGGTCGAATTCGCCAGTCGCCTCATTTCATCCGAGGCGCAGTTGATCAACTGCCGGTGCGGGACCGTGGGGTCTGCAGCTAGTTTCCTGGCGAGGGTCCCGAGGTAATACTGCCGGTTCAGGCAGTTCTCGATAGCAAGGTCGTATTTTTCAAGTGACTTCAGCAGCCGGTGGACGGTTGACTTGCTGAAACCGCACTCACGGGCGATATCGCTGATGCTGTTGATGCCCCGGGCGAGACATAAGAGGACTTCCCTGGCATGGGCGATGGAACCGATGATATCGTCGGTTTCCGTCGCCGATGAAGGCCTTTCTCTGATATCAACCATTAAACCGGTAACCTCCGTGCATTGATACCCCGGTGTAACCGGTGAGCCTGTTTCCTATACTGGAACGCCGATTCACACAGGTTACGAACCATTATATCATAATCTGTCAAGCATGGAAGTATAGTTCCTCGTGGCGGAAAGAGCAGTTCCCTGAAAACCACGGTATTTCACGTTCAGACACGGTGTTGTCAGCCGGAAAAGGGCAGTGAGACGGCCGATGTGCTTCACGATTGACTAATCTTTTTCCTCCAGCGGGTCGATTCACGACGGTCTGAAGCGTTATGTCATTTTCAACATGATGGTTCTAATAGGCAGAACACAGGCTAACGGTGAAAATCATGCAGCAGGTGGTTTGGGCGGGACCAGGTTCTTTTCCTGGGAACCGTCCAGTTTCCGGGATATACGCTCCGCCGATATCTTAATCTCCTTGATAAGCATCTGGGCCTTCGAATGCAGCCTGACTTCCGGTCCGATGATGCTCAACGTAGCCGGAAACGTGTAGTGGTGTATCGGGACTGACAGGCACATGACCCCGGGGTTACGTTCACCGTAGCTGACCGCATAGCCGGCTTTCCTTATCTCGCGGATCTGCGCCAGCAACACTTCATGGCTGGTGACGGTGCGGTCTGTCAACTGGGGGTACTCGATGCTGGCCAACGCCGTTTTCAGGTGCTTGTCGTCCAGTTGTGAAAGATGGACCCTTCCGGAAGCTCCGGCGTGGAGGAAGCCGCCCGGCCTGCTTTCCTGGGTGACCTTGAGATCATGGATGCTCGGGATTTCATACAGGTGCAGGTTCTGTACGCCGATCATGAGGTCCAGCATCACGGTCTCTTCCCCGATCCGGGAAAGGCGCTTCATCTCTTCAAGAGCGTAAATGACCAGGTACTCATGACTGGTCATCGGGTTCGCATTCAGTCTCATGACGAGCGGCCCCAGGTAGTAATTACGGTTTATGGGATCCTGCATGACCAGGCCGGTCTGTTCGAGCAGCTTCAAGACGCGGTGAACGGTTGACTTGCCAAGCTGGCACTGCCGTGAAATCTCGGATATGGTATGGACCCGCTGGCTGAGGCATACGAGGATATTGGCGGCATGAGCAATGGAACCGGAGGACTTTTTTTCCATGACGGCCTGTTCCCGCTAATTGAATTATCGTTCAAAAATATCCTCCATTATACCATAACTCATTGACGAGTCAACTGCGTTCCTACAATCTCATGACCTGGCTTAACTACCAGGCAACCGGTGTAATACCCTCCTGCAGTTTTCGTATAACTAAATGAACGTAAGAGGGAGATATCGCATGTTGCAAGGCAACCAGACCCTCGGAAGAAACCGCGAGAGACTGATGGACATGCTTCGCGAGCGTTATTTGCCGGGGTTGTTCCGTTATGTCATGTATCTGACCAACGATACCTTCCTGGCGGAATCGATAACTCTCAGAGTACTGAAGAAATCCCTGCCGGAACAACAGGTAAATCGGGAACTGACGGCGGTTTTATACCGGGCTGCCCGGGCAGAAGTGCAAGCCTGTCGCAGGCATAATGGCCACCCTGTTTTGACCGGCCTTTCCCCGCAGGATCAGGAAGTGCTTGCCCTTCGTATCGGCGCCGGACTGGATGCGAAAACAGCAGCAAAGGTGTTGGGTATTTCACCGTCGGATGTCCGGGCCATCACCTACCGGTCGGTCTGCAAGCTGACGCCGGCCAAAGAAAGCGACCGCTTAATACAGGAGTAAAATATCTTGTAGTACTTGCTATGATGCTCAACCTTTCCTTGACTTGTTCGTTACAAAAGATAACTGTTAGAATGTCCCACAGAGGATACCTGTTCCAGAAGCGAACCGGAGGCGATACAATGAAAACAATTGGATTGATCGTAATTTTCGCCCTGGTGGTGATACCGGTCTTGTTGGCTGCCTGTGACGGCCTTTCCGTAGAAACAACAACCGGAACCACCGCGCTAACACCGGTCCTGACGCAAACAACCGGCGAACCATCACTAAGATATCTCGGTCAATGGAGCTACCGGTTTCCGGACGGGCTGGAAGAAACCGGCTTCGAGTACGACCGTGATGCCGGGCTCATCGACGCTATCTCAACCGGTACCGCGAACATCAATGGTGTGGACTACCTCGTACTGAGCTTCGATGCCACGTCCTCCAAACAAAACAGCATGATCTTTATCTTTGATATGCAGGACCCGCTCTCTCCGGCTCTTGCCTCCAGTCTTGCCGTTCCCTTAAGAGAGGAAACTTTCTTCCATATACGGAGCCTGGACATCAGGGACGGCATTCTCTACGCCGGTATGTTCGGCGACAAAGGACTCTGGGCCGCCGATATCTCGGACCCGGAAAACCCGTTGGATCTGGGGATATCGGACGTGGAAACGAACCACAGCATAACCGTTTTCAAGGACGGATACCTCCTATCCTCCGGCCAGCTCTACCATGGCATAACCATCTGCAGCATCTCTGACCTTCAGGATATTCATGAAGCAGCCCGTATCAATCTCCCCAGCCGGGAGGTTTGCCTCGATGTCAATGGCGGCCTGCTGTTCACCGGCATCAGCCGGACGCTGACCGTATATGACATCTCGGACCCGGCGACGCCGAAGCAAGTCGGTACGCTCGAACTGGATATCCCGGACGGCTTGAGCGATGACATCGATGTATCAACGCCCGGGCCGGCGCCCTGGAAAAACTGGGTCCACATCAATGACATTCAGGCTAGAGGTGACTATGTATACGTCACTTATGGCGCCGGGCAGGTCCAGGTGATCGATGTCTCCGATCCCGCTACCCCGAAACAGGCGGCCATGGTTGATACCGGCGGCTTTACCGCGGTGCTAACCCTCGACAAGGATTACCTTTACGTCACCACCGCTAACCCCGAAACGTACAAGACAAGCCTGGTCGTCCTGGATGTCACTGACCCGCTGCATCCGGTAACCGTTGTTTCCGCTACGACGGAGACGGACTTCATCCTCGGCGGCGCGACGCTCGCCTATTGCTGGACGCCGCCGCAGGTTATCGGCGGTCACGTGTACGTGGCGGGCAGGTACTATTTTGATGTATACAAGATGGACAAATGAGACCGCCGGAAGGGAGTACGTCATGAGAAAGCTTATCATGCTGGTACTGGTCGCGGTCATTGCCGCGGGCATCGGTTCCTGCGGCGTCATTACCGGCGCCGAACCGACGCCCTCGACAACCGCAACCGCCACCACCACCGGCCACGGGCTTTTCTACTACCAGAGCCAGAGGGGCGAACTGGGCGCCGCGCTGGAACAGAACGAGAAAGAAACGTTCGCCGGGTGCTGGGTGGACGGTGCGAAGTTCGTCGCGGTTTTCACGCGGGACGGTCGGGACATAGTCTACAAATACGTTGAGAAAGACTCCCCGCTGGACAAGATCATCGAACTGCAAACTTTTCCCGTGACCCTGGAAGAATTGAAAACAGCCCAGCGGGAAACCATGGAACTGCTGCAAAACCTGGACCTGTCGTGCAGTACCAGCATCGCAATCAAGGAAAACATCGCCGAGGTCTATGTGACCGACAAGAAACTGTTCGACACTACCCTGGCGGAGGCCGGAGCGACGCTACCGGAACACGTTCGGATTATTGTCACGTATGAACCTTTAGGAGAACCGCCCTTTGAGGTCAATCAGCCGGAAGGCATCCACTTCCCCCAGCTCAGGATGCGGAGTAATTCGTTCATGCTGGCGCTCCTGACCGGAACACTGGAATTGAAGGACGGGTATCTCTATGTCGGGGACGCCCTCATCATCTGGCAGACGGACTACTTCCTGACGGAAAGAGATGGCGCCATCGAGGTGCTGGACCGTGACGGCCAGGTGGTCGGCCGCGTCGGCGAAGAAATCTCGATGGGCGGCGGCGGCATCGATGGCAGCTATGTCAACCGATATCTGAAAGAACCGCTACCTGCTACTATGTTCAAACAGTGCTTTCTTCAAGGGATGGGAACGAGGCTGAGCGTCAACTTCAACTCCGACCTCTTCCATATCCAGGTGCTGGAACAGGACGATGGCAAGATGTATTTCCTCACCCAGAAACCGGTCCTGCTTGAGGCCGTACGGCTTTATGACTGGTATGCCGTAGATACCTGCGAGTTCACAGCTACCCAAAACGGCAGCCTCTTAACCATCCCCCGCTATGGAATAATCAATGGGTTCTTAGGCCCGGAAAATTATGCGGTCTTGTGGCCGGAAAGCTATCGGACGCGGATAGTAAACGGTGTGGTAGAGATAGCGGACGGCTCCGGCAAAACGGTGGTCCGGGACGGTGAAAAAGTATTTCTGGAAGGAAATATGCTTAACCCGACGAACTCGGAACTGGCGGTGCAGCTCTACGGGGAACTCCCCGGCGGCATGGGTACTAAATTCTACGTGGTCAGGGAGGTCATACCCTGGCAGCCGGACCCGGAAACCACCACGACCTCGTTTGAGATCGACAGCATAACCGTTAACATCACCGCCTCGGCGGACCTGGTCTTCTCCGGTCTCAAGCTGGAACCGGGTATCTGCGAGCGGGAGTACTTGACACTGTCCGGGGAACACTACCAGCCCGGCGATACCTGCCTGGTACTCTCCGGCACGGTACTCAATCTGAGCCCGAACCGTCAATTCATCGGGATGTCCGCCACAGGAACGACTTCAAATGGCAGTATCGTCGCAAGGACGCTCGATGCCGCCCACATTGTTGGAGCCATCCAGCTACAGGCAGCCCGAGGCGAGTCTAGGACGTTCATCATTCACCTGGATCCCTTCAACGAACTTGATCACCTTGAAATCCGGGCAGGAAGCGCGCCCTATCCTCTACCGTAAAACGAGGCAAATACATGAGAGAATTGACTATAGTGTTGGTACTGATAGCGGTGATCTGCACACCTTTTGTTATCGGAAGCTGCGACGGCACGAAATCAGAACCGCTTTACGGCGTGACGGCAGCCGGAGACGGTAACGGCGGTGTGTTCCTTTTTTACCAGAACGGTGATAACGGAGACGTAGCCGTCCGGAAGCTGTCAGCGTCCGGCGCCTGGGACTGGGAGACCGTTATCGATACCGCGGCACTCGATTCCGCCATGTACCTGTCCCTGGACATCGTCGGAGATGGGAACGGCAGTGTGTTCGTGGCCTGGCCGGATACTTCGGAGGACCAGATGAGGCCGGTCAGGCACATCGCCAGGCTGGGTGGAAACGGGAACATCACCTGGCAGCGGGACTTCATCTACTTCCGGTGTATGGCGGCAGCCGCCGACGGCGCCGTGTTTGTTGCTTTCGATTGGTCGCCGATTGATTTTCCCGATACGGGCGAAGACAGCATCTGTGTAGTAAAAATCGATTCTCAGGGCGATTATCCCTGGGGTATCCAGGGTACCGGTATCACGACTTGGAATTACCACGACAACAGCCTCCGGTTGGTTGGTGACGATTCGGGAGGGGCAACGATCATCTGGGAAGAAAGAGAACGTCCCGCCGGACTGGCCACGGGCGAGCCGGGCATGACCCACCGCATCATGACACAGCACATCGATACAGATGGGAGCAAGGTGGCAGACAACAGTGTCAAGCTGTATGAAACCCAGGAGAACGTCTGGATAGATGCTCTCCAGGCCGCTCCGGACGGTCTCGGAGGAACGGTACTGAGCTGGTTCCAGGTCACGGAAGACCCGACGGCCGAACCCGGCCACCAGCAGACGTGGGACGTGGCTGTTCAGCGGCTGGACGAACGGTGGAAGACAGCCTGGGGAACGCAGCCCGTCTCCCTGGATATTACTGAAGCCGCGCCTGACGCCCACCCGATGCAGCCGGAACTTTGCGGGGATGGCGCCGGCGGCGTGGTCGTTATCTGGAGAGACACCCGCCACGACGAAACAGGCGAGGCCAGCATCTACGCCCAGAAGCTCGATAGGGACGGCTCCCAGGTGTGGAATGCCGGCGGCATCAGGGTATCATCAACATCGCTCAATCCTCATCCCCTGATTGATACCGGCAGAGACGGGAGCGTAGTTGTCGCCTACTCGTTCGAGAGTGACGGCCGGGAACTGCATCTCCAGAAACTCGACGCCAACGGCACGGCCTGGGCGGAAAACGGCGTGATCGTAACGGACAGCGGGTTTTTCCGGCCCTGTCTCGTCGCTGACGGCCGGGGAGGCGCCATCATCGCCTGGAACACCGGGGGTAGCCCGGACAAGCCCGGAGATACGTATATCCAGCGGTTCGACAGGGACGGTAGTCCGCTATGGGGTGAAAACGGCATAGACTTGCAGCGGATACCTGCAAATACTTAGTCCTGAATATTTGTAGCTTACCTCTTATCGCTTTTCGCTCACTTTACCTGGTAGCAATCCAACCGTTCATTTGCTGATTCCAGCTCCATCTTGCTCAGCCTCAACGCTAATCGTCTGTGTTTGATTCCTATAGATAACGTGAGATTATTCGAGCATTAGCGAGATATTCATAGTTATATGCCGCTCTCTTTCCCAGCATCGTGTTGCGAGAGGTCGGCATCTACGTTATTATGGAGGTGTTAGCACTCTCTTGATGGGAGTGCTAACATACGTCAGGCAACATTTTATTTTACCATCGGAAGGAGGATTGGTATGGCAACATTGCAGCCCCTGGCTGACCGCGTTCTGGTCAAA
>CAZQQL010000024.1:0-34391 GCA_964595455.1 uncultured Dehalococcoidaceae bacterium | reverse complement strand
CGGACGCCAATACGGTAATCGTGGGGGAAGAAGACGAGACTCTGAGCGAGGACCTGACCGCTTCCAGCATGAACTGGCTCATCCCGGACATCCCGGAAAGGCCCTTCCGAGCTGAGGTCAAGATACGTTACCGGGCCAGACCGGCAGAAGCAGACGTCCACCCCGAGGGGGACATAATTTATGTCAAATTCCTCGAACCCCAGAAAGCCGTGACGCCCGGCCAGACGATAGCGGTGTACCGCCGGGGCACGGTCATCGGCGGGGCAATCATAGAAAGACAAGGCAGGTAACGGAGCATGGGATCGGTCGTTGCGGTGTGCATCAGCGAGAAAAAGGGAGAGCGTAAAACGCCCGTCCCCGCTATCACTATAAGGGAGAACTTCGGCGTAGTGGACGATGCCCATGCCGACAGCGGCTGGCACCGCCAGGTCAGCCTGCTGGCCATGGAAAGCATCGACAAGATGCAGGGCAAGGGACTGGAACTCGTGCCGGGTGACTTCGCGGAAAACATCACGACACGAGACATCGATTTGCGTTCCCTGCCCATCGGCACGCGGCTGCAGGTCGGCAGCGAGGTCGTCCTGGAAATGAGCCAGATCGGCAAGGAATGCCACGCCCGCTGCGCGATACGTACCCAGGTGGGAGACTGCATCATGCCAAGGGAAGGCATCTTCGCCAGGGTGCTGCGCGGAGGACAGGTGCGCGCCGGTGATATAATTACCACCATAGGGCAGGATAATGAGCAGCCTCGAAGACAGGCAACTGAAGGAAGTAGACCTGACGCTGGTCGACGGTGAGTTAGAGGAAGAGTCCGAAAACATCGTCCGGGAGACCGCGCTCAGGATACGAATCAACGGCGAACCCTTCACCACATCAATGGTCCTGGCCGGGATGGAGAAGGAATACGCCACCGGGTACCTCTTCAGCCAGGGGTACATCAGCAATATTGCGCAGGTCCTCTCTATCAACGTCGATGAAGATGTCGTCGATGTGAGGATGGAGACCGACCCCGGGGCGGCGGCCAGAGGCCAGGTGGAATCCAGCCTGACGGTCGGTCACAGCGACATTTTCGATTGCGTCCGGGCAATACTGACCGGCCCGGTTTTCCGGGTAACTCAGGCCACACATAGCGCCGGGTTGTTCCTTGAAGGGAAACAGGCCGTGGTTATCGCCGAGGACATCGGGCGGCACCACGCCTTCGATAAGGCCATCGGGGCGGGGCTGCTCTCGGCGATCGATCTCAACCGGACCGTGGCAGCCTCCACGGGACGGCAGCCGGTGGAAATGATAACGCGATGCCGCAACGCCGGTATCCCCATCATCGCCACCAAGGGCGTGCCGACGACCGCAGCCGTGGCAATGGCGGCAGAGAACGGTATCACCATCGCCGGACTGGTGCGTGGAGAGAAGATGATCGTTTATTCCCACCCGGAGCGGATACGATGAACCACCGTACCATGACGTCCCGCCACGTCGCAGCCCGCCGGCTCAAGGGCGGGACGTTCGAAGATGCCGAACCTCCGCTGGTCATCGAGACGGACCTCCGTATCATCGTCAACGGGACCGGGCTCGCCACGGCTTCCATTATGCCCGGCATGGAACACGAATTCGTCACCGGGTACCTGTTTTCCCAGTCATTCATCGATTCCCTTGGCGATATCGAGCATATCAGCCTCCACGGGGGAAGGGCCACCGTCCGTCTCAGGAAGGACCTGCACCCCTCCATGACCGGCCACCGGATCGTCTCCGGCGGCGGGAAGACGGCGTTCGGGACGGCCCCCCTGCCCCATATCACCAGCGACCTCATCGTCAAACCAGCGATCATCTATACCGCCATGCACCGCCTTTTCGAGAGCGCCAACGTCTATCGGGAGACCGAGGGCGTGCATGCCGCCGGGATCTTTACCGCCCAGGCGGAACCCCTGTGCGTAGCGGAGGACATCGGCCGGCATAACTGCCTGGACAAGGTCATCGGATGGGCGCTGCTCAACGGCGTGGACACGGGCATTTGCCTGCTGGCTGCGACCGGCAGGATGGCTTCCGAGATGGTAACCAAGATATGCCGGGCGGGCATCCCGATAGCGGCCACCAAGACGGCGGTGACGGACCGGGGCGTGGAAATAGCGGAAGCCTGCGGGATGACGCTGGCAGGGTTCGTGCGGGACGCCGGTACGCGCATCGAGCAGGACATGGAGACGAAGACCGTGGAACGGGCCTCCATGAGGATTTACTCGGGCCTGGAACGGGTCTCGGACTGAGGGTTGCGGTTATCGTTCTTAAAACCCACCCTGCCTCCCCCGTATCAAGTACAGAGCAGGCTCTTACACGGGAGGCGATATACCCGCTATGGCGGAGACGTCCTGCAAGGCCAGAAACGCCGCTGCTTTGAGTCTGAACGCTCCCGGAATCCATCTCAACCTGTAAATACGGAGCGGGATGCGCTAGAATAGAGTATGAAAATGAACTATCCACCAGGGTCTATCGAAGCCCGCATCCTCGAACTTGCCAGAAGCAAAAACGCCGTCATCCTGGCGCACAACTACCAGCGCGGGGAAGTCCAGGACATCGCCGACTACACGGGGGATTCCCTGGAACTGGCGCGCCTGGCCGCAAAAACCGATGCCGAAGTTATCGTCTTCTGCGGCGTGCACTTCATGGCGGAAACAGCCTCCATCCTCAGTCCTGATAAGACCGTGCTCCTGCCGGACCGGGGCGCCGGCTGCCCCATGGCGGACATGATTACCGAGGAGCAGCTCATCGCCAGGAAAAAAGAACTGCCGAACGCCGTGGTGGTGACCTACGTCAACTCCTCGGCGGCGGTCAAGGCGGAGTCCGACTACTGCTGCACGTCCGCCAACGGTGTCAAGGTGGTGCAGAGCATCGACGCGGAAGAGATCCTCTTCGTGCCGGACCAGTACCTCGGCGATTTTATCCGCCGGAAAACGGGCAAGAAGATGACGCTCTGGCCAGGCTACTGTCCCACCCATGCCCGGATACTGGCTCAAGACATCATCGAGCGCAGGAAAGAACATCCGAAGGCAAAAGCCGTGGTGCACCCGGAATGCCGCCCGGACGTTATCGACCAGGCGGATGAAGCCCTCAGCACCAGCGGGATGCTGCGGTACGCCCAGCGGGACGACGTGCAGGAACTCATCGTGGGGACGGAAATAGAACTGCTCCACCGCCTCAGGAAGGAAAACCCGGGCAAGGCTTTCTTCCCGGCTACCGAAAAAGCCGTCTGTCCCAATATGAAAAAGATCACGCTGGAAAAGATGCTGCATGCCCTGGAGACCCTGTCTCCCGTTATCAAAGTCCCGGAGGACATCAGGGTCAGGGCGCTGGCGGCGGTGGACCGGATGGTGGCGATCGGGTAATTGATGAAACAACCGCAATACATCGTCGTCTTCGTCACCACCGGCGGGACGGAAGAATCCGTGAACATCACCCAGGCGCTCCTCGAACGCCGCCAGGCCGCCTGTGTTAATACGGTTTCCGGCGTCTCGTCCCGGTTCTGGTGGAAGGACAAACTGGACTCGGCGGAAGAAAACTTGCTCATCATCAAGAGCAAGGAGAGCCTGCTGCCGTCCATTATCGAGACCGTCAAGAAACTCAGCAGCAATGAGGTCCCGGAGATCATCGCCCTGCCCATTGTGGGCGGGAACCGGGACTACCTGGACTGGCTCAGCCACGAAACAGCCTGATAACCGGGGGGTGGACCATGCTGAACCAAGCGGAACGCCGGCGGTACGACCGCCAGATACTGATCTACGGGTTCGGGGAAGAAGGCCAGGAGAAGCTTAAACGCGCCAGGGTCTTCATCGCCGGAGCGGGTGGCCTCGGTTCTCCCATCGCCATGTACCTGGCAGCGGCGGGCGTCGGCCGGGTACGCATCGTCGACAATGATAAGGTCGATCTCAGCAACCTCAACCGGCAACTGCTGCACTGGACGGAGAACACCGGGCAGCTCAAAACAGAATCAGCCCGGGAGAAACTCCAGCGGCTGAACCCCGACGTCACCATCGAAGCTCTGTGCCAGACCATCGATGAAGGAACGGCAGACGACCTCGTTGGGGACGCGGACTGCATCGTCGACGCCATGGACAACCTGCCCACCCGCTACCTCCTCAACAAGACCGCCGTCGAAAAGCGGATACCCTACTTTCACGGCGCCGTATACGGGCTGGACGGTCGCGCCATGACCGTGCTGCCGGGAAAGAGCGCGTGCCTCTACTGCCTGTACCACGGTGTCCTGCCGCCGAAAGAGAAGTTCCCCATCCTGGGAGCCACGGCAGGGGTCATCGGTTGTATCCAGGCGAGCGAGGTTATAAAATATTTTACAGGGATGGGGGAACTCCTGACCGGACGGCTGCTCAATTATGACGGTCTGAACATGAAGTTCTCCGAGTTCAGGATCAACCTTGATCCCAAATGCAGCCACTGCGCGGAAGCGCAAAAAAACCAGAGGCAGGAACAATGAGCATCAGCCTGGAAATAGCATCCGTTTTCAAGCGGTACACCGGCAACCAGACAAAGATAGACGTCAGCGGTGACACTGTCGGCGAGGTCCTCCAGGACATGGCCCGCCAGTACCCGGAAGCGCGGAACGTCTTCCTGGACCAGGACGGACACCTGCACCGCAACTACGATATCTTCATCAACGGCCAAAGCGTGTATCCCCTAAAACCGGAGACCCCGGTCAAGGAAGGGGACAAGCTGGACCTCATCATGATCATCAACGGAGGATGATCCAGGGTCATCCGCCCGCTGATCGATGACGAACGAATCAAACGCGCCTACCAGAATGGCGACTAATGACGACACCACCTATTGCGGCCAGCCGGTGACTCATCGACCGAATCCTGCCTGGAGATGAACAATCAGGATGACGGCCGGTCAAACGCTATGATTGGCAGCGGGCGTCTTACCACTTCGGCGGTATTGACGCTTTGATCTTGGCCCAGTCGAGGTCCTTTTTACAGACGGGGCAAACTTCTTCCAGTTCCATCTCGTGGTGGCATTCCGCGCAATGGTATTTGCCGTTGGCGATATAGACGCCGTGTGCGGCATCATGCCTGTCTTCCTTCTTTGCCATCTTCTCTTTCCTCGCCTTTTTTAGTTTTATCAGCCAGGTTGTTACCGGCGTGTTTCAAGGAAAACGCGGTCCCAGTCTATATGTTTCTTGCAGTTGGGGCAGTCCTGGTGGATAGGCACCTCGTAATGGCATTCCTCACAGTGGTAGGCCCCGTCCGTCTCATAGACGCCGTGACCATCCGTGATCCGCTTGCCTTTTCTGTCTCTCTCAACCATCAGCCGACCTCCGTACATGAAATCTACGGGTTATTGTACCAGTCGCTGAAAGGGAGTGTAAGGGACAAAAGTCCCTTTTTCGGGCGAATTTTTGAGTGGAGGACTCAGCTTTCTCGTGAGTCGAGCCACTTCTGCTTCTGATTGACCCGGGTGACTTCATCGGTGGGCCGGTAACGCGCAAGGAACTCACGGGAGAACACCTCGAAGGTACCTTCCAGGATGGAGCGGCGGATGCCCGTCATGAGACGCTGGAGGAAGCGGAGGTTGTGGATGGTAGCCAGGCGAAGCCCGAGGATCTCCCCGGCGCGGAAGAGGTGGTTGAGGTAGGCGACGGAGAAGTTACGGCAGGTGTAGCAATCGCATTCGGGGTCGAAAGGTTCGTCGCGTACAGCAAATTCCGCCTTGCGGATGTTCACCCTGCCATCGAGAGTAAACAGGGCCCCGTTGCGAGCGACGCGGGTCGGCAGGACGCAGTCGAACATGTCTACGCCGCGGGTGACCCCCGCCACGAGGTCTTCCGGCGAACCTACTCCCATCAGGTAGCGGGGCTTCTCCGCCGGCAGGATGCCGGTGACGATCCCCAGCATGCCAAAGGTCTGTTCCTTGGTTTCCCCGACGCTCAAGCCGCCGATGGCATAGCCGGGGAAATCGAGGCGGGCAAGGTATTCCGATGAATGGCGGCGCAGGTCCGGGAACATGCCGCCCTGGACGATGCCGAACAGCGAAAGATCGTCCCGTGTCCGGGCCGCCAGGCAGCGTTCCGCCCAGCGGTGGGTGCGGTGCATGGCCTGTTCCACCTTCTTTTCGCTATCGCCGCAGGCGGAGCATTCATCGAGGACCATGATGACGTCCGCTCCGAGTTTTTCCTGGTACCGGACGGCCAGTTCCGGGGTGAAGAAGTGCTCGGAGCCGTCGATATGGGAACGGAACATCACGCCTTCATCGGTTATCTTGCACAGGGGAGCAAGGGAAAAAATCTGGTAGCCGCCGCTGTCCGTGAGCATGGCGCCGTCCCAGTTCATGAAGCGGTGCAGGCCGCCGAGAGACTCAATGGTTTCAATCCCCGGTCTGAGGTAGAGGTGGTAGGTGTTGGAGAGAATCATACCGGAGCCGGTAGCTCCGATCTCTTCAGGTGTCAGGGTCTTGACGGTAGCCTGCGAACCTACCGGCATGAACACGGGCGTTTGAATTATACCATGTGCGGTAGTGAGTTCCCCGGCGCGGGCAAGTCCTTCCGTTTTCAGCAAGTGGAAGCATGGTAAAGTCATAGTTCCATGATACAGGGCGGGAGCGTCAAGGTACAAGGGACGACGGGCGACGATCCTTTGCGGAGATACTAAGGAAGTTACCCCTGATCAAACAAGAAGCACGGGGTGATCGAGGTCAGACGATCAGTCACGCCTGGGCGCGGCGGTCTTCCCGCCGGTCGCCGATCCTGCGGTCCTCACGTCGCTCGCCGACCACGTCTCCGGCCCTTCTATCGCCGGCACGTTCTCCGGTACGGCGTTCTCCGAGCCGCTTGATCTGCATGACAAGGATATACAGGCCGAAGACCGTTATGAGGATGGTGATGGCGATTTCCGTCCAGAGGATGAAATCGTTATTTTCCACGAAGTAGACGGAACCGGAAACAGCGATAATGGACATATGGACGAGCCAGCTTATCGCCAGGGCGATCAGCAGTACCTGCGATATGACGATGATAAGACTGAACCTGAGCCGGCGGCGCATCGATAGCTGTTGTTTATCTTCCATTTAACATCCTTGTTCGTGGAGACCCGAACTTATCTGTAGCCGCGGAACATATCGCGTCTGTAGTATAGCACGACGCCCACGATAATCAAACCAATGCCGAACGCGATGCCGATGATGATGCCCATCGTTTTCCAGCTTACTACATCGGCGCTCGTTTCAGGGGTGACCGTCATCTGGCGGACATCGTCCTGGACAAGCTCTCCACCGGAATACAACTCGATGCGGTATGAGTACTCTCCCGCCTGCCATCCTTCTCCGGGAATATGATCGAGAACGCCGGTGACGCCGTCACCCTGCAATTGGGCCGGTTCCAGCAGCGGTATGCGTTCTATCATGTGGTTATTGAGGAAAACATTGAGCCATAACTGAGCGTCCAGCGATTCCCACTCACGGTCCATGCGGTAGATGATGTGCGAGAACTCCAATCGGCCGGTCTGTTCGTCGTAGATGGGAGCGATAGTGAAATCACTGATTTGCGGCTGCGGCGGGACACTTACATTGAAAGAAGGCGCCGCCATGATGGCAATGACCTCGAACGGCGCAACGTATTCACCGATAACGGCGCTGTGGGTCCCTTCCGTTTCAGGCGTGTAGATGAAGGTTACTGTCCCGGTAGTCAGGCCGTTCAGCGTGATTTCCTGCGCCGGTTGAGCAACATCATCGATGAGTACGGCAACAGAGTAGGTACCACCAAGGTCGCCGCTGTTCTCAACAGACATGTCGATGGCGATGGGTTCTCCGGGAGTGGCGCGAAGCGGCGTTACGCTCAATCCGATAACACTGAAAGCCGCCGGGGACAAAGGTCCGTTCACGGATATTGTCCGCTGCTGCTCTCCGACACGAACCACGTACTGCCCGGCGGCGCCGGAAGTAAAGGTAAAGGCCACCGGGGTGCTCGCCCCGGGACCGACATTGACGCTCTTTGTCTGAATGACAGAACCATCAAGATCCAGGCTGGCTTCATAGGTCCCGGCAACGTCGCCGCTGTTCGTTATGACAGCGTTGACCGTCACCTGGCTGTCCTGCCGGACCTCAGCCGGGGAATACGTAAGCTGGCTTACCGTGAATTCCGCCGGGCTCGCACCGGGGCAGATGGCGTAATCAGAGAAATGGGTGATGTAGCTCGTGACGCAGTTGGCATCCGTATCGATCTCGCAATCGAGCGTTTCCCAGGTGGTGGAGAAGGCCTGCCGGGTGTTGATGAGGAAGGCGGCTTCGTTCATCCCGTCCGGGATATCGTCGTCATCATAATGCATCTTGATGATAGCGTAAGGATCGAATGTCGTTCCTGCTGGCAAGAGACTATAGGCCTTGCCGATGTAGCCGGTCTCATTCGGGGCAGCGCCCGGCTCGGCCAGGGTTGCCACTGTAATGGTATTTACCGGGTAGCCATTGGCGTTGAGGACCACGGTACCGCGCGGAATGATAACCTCCAGCTTGATGTCAACGCTCAGAGCAACGACCTCTTCCCACAGCACTCCTTCCGCACTGCAAGAACCGGACACGTTGGTGAACCGTTTATCGTCAGTTGCACTGCCGCCGCCACCACCACCACCACCACCTCCGCCGCCAGCCGGCGGGTCCGGAGCGGGATCCTGTGACGAATCCCCTTCTATGATGACGGAGTTGTTGACCATCGTTACCGGAATGGATTGACTGGCGATGTCACCGACGATAACGCTGGAAAGGGTGAACAGGCAGGTCCCGGCTTCATCGCCGGCGGTGGCGGAAATGGTCGCGAAAGCGCCGGAACTACTCACCGAATTGCCCGGACTTAATATGGCGCCGAAAACCCCGGTTACATGTCCCGCAGCGTTATTGATGCTGCCGGAACTGAAATAGGTATCATCGCCGTCCTGGCCGAGCAGATCCCCCTCGGTAACGCTGTTCACGGTGACCAAGTCAGGGTCGTAGCTGAGATTGAACTGCATGCCGGCGATGTCATTGTTGGGTTCGACATAGATGGTGAGATTGAATGTCTGCCCGGTTTGCAGGTTCTCGCCGGGGACGGCTACGCCGACCACGGCATTACCGGCGGCCTGGATGGAAGCAGGAAAAGCCGCCATGCAGACCACCATGCAGGTGAGGGCGATCAGGAGTCTTATTCCATGAGTATACTTCATATCTTACCCTAAGCGGTCCAGTTCTGGCCGACGACGATGATGTCAAGCACATTGACCGTTCCGTTTTCATTGATGTCCTGGACTATCCAGCCGTTAGCGCCGGATTCTCCCCAGTGCTGAGCGATGCTGATAATGTCCAGCACGTTCACGTGGCTGTCGCCGTTGATATCTACCCGAAACGCGTTAGCAACGGTGATACTGATATCTTCATAATCGGAGGCGTTGCCATCGGCTACATTGAAGCGCACACCGGCATATGTCCCCGCCTGGCTGTAGGAGGGGGTCCAGGCAAAGACCCGGGTGGAGGGATTAAACGAAGCTCCGGCAGGAAGGTTCTGGGCGGAATATGTGAGCAGGTCGCCGTTGGGATCGGTAGCGGACACCATGAAGGTCAGCGCTTGTCCTTCGTTGACCGTCCGGTTGCCGATGGCGGCCAGGACCGGGGGCAGGTTGATGGTAACTATATCATTGTTGATGTCGACGGTAATGGATTGCCCCTCGGCATCGCCGATGATGACATTGGAAAGATTCAGCGGGCAGTTGCCGCCTGTTTGTTTGGCGGTCATGCTGAGAGTAGCAAAAACACCCGAAGCGGACACCGTTTGACCGGGAGAAATAATAGCTCCGAAGACATTGGTAACGGTCCCGGCAACATTATTGATACTACCGGCGCTGAAGTACGTATTCGCGCCTCCCTGGTCCAACAGATTGCCTTCCGTTATGCTGTTGACCGTGACGAGGGACGGGTCGAACGAGAGGTTGAACTGCATGCCGGCAATGGCGTTGTTGGGCGTCACCTGAATGCTGACAGTAAATTGCGCTTCCGGAGCCACGGTAGAAGCCGGCGCCGACACGGTAACAACGGCCGCGCCCGCGGCTTTGGCGAAACAGGGAACGAGAATGGCAAGACAAACAGCGAGGACAAGAGCGGTATTCCTCAGGGTTTTTAACGTCGTACTGCGCTTCATGTCCTCACCTCGGCTGTTTTTTTGGTCCGATTTTGGTGGCGGCATGCTGTCCCGGGAAATCGAACCAAATTCAGTATACAGGCGGAAAAAAGGGGGTAGAATGCCTCGTTGGTAATGGAATTCAGCCTCAGCCGAGGGCGGGATTTTTATGAGATGGTGGTAGGTTGGGTCAGGTTAATCCAACCCAAAGGTCACCCGGATGGCCGTGCGCGGACAACCCGGAGTAGCCGGAAAGTACTTCCTACTTTAGTCACGGGAAGCAGTTTTCACAGGCGACGTAAGCGACATGAACGTATGATGAGACTAATGACGTCTCCGGTTGAGGATCGAATAGGTGACGACCATAATCAGCAGGATTCCCCCGCCGGCGATACCGATACCCGGGACGACCCAATCATAGTCTTTCCCATTCAACATGGGCAACGGGGTGCCGGAGGCGACGGTCTCCGTTGCAGCAGTTTGCGCGTCACCGGGCCGTAACGAGGAAGCAGCAGTCCTGCCGGGGCTGGTAGTCAGTGAGGAGGTAATTGTTGCGGTCTTTATCCCGGCCACAGCTCCGGCGGGATCCCGCTCCCGGACGGTGAATGTACAGGTTTCAGTACCGATGGAGGCGACATGAATACCGGCGGCTCCGGCGGAGAAGAGAAAATTGACCGGCATGCTCCGGCCTCCATCGAGCGTGATATCCCGCCGGGCAACTTCGGTCTTATCCATTGAAAAAACAACCGGGATCATGCCCGCCAGGTCTCCGGTATTCGTCACCGTAGTAGAGACCATGAGGCGCTCGCCTGTTGCCGGATTGATTTCTGATAATGTGAGCGGGCTAAAAACGAAACTGCACGGCGTCCTCCCTGACAGGATGGCATAGCGGGAGAAATGGGTGATGTTGGCGCTGATGCAATTGTTCTCTGAATCCAGCCGATATTCCAGCGGTTGCCAGAGACCGGCGGCATTATCCAGCACCGCGAGACGGAGACCGGACTCGTTCGACCCTTCCGGTAGAGAACTGTCCTCATACCGGAGCGTTAGGTTGGCGGAAGGGGCGAAGGTCACACCATCCGGCATGAATTCATACGTATTGCCGATGAAAGAGCAATCCTCGGGAGGCATGCCGGAATCGGCCTGCGTGATGACAGTGATGCTGTTAGGGGGATACCCGTTTGCATTCAAGACAGTGGTACCGGCGGAAATATGGACCTGCGCCATGATATCCACGCTGTAGACGGTCACATCTTCCCAGAGTGTGCCCTCGGAGGTCGCCGAGGCTGCAATGCCGGTGAACCTTTTATCGCCGACCGCGGCTCCCCCGCCGCCGCCTCCTCCTCCGCCCGAGGAACCGGAGATAGTCCCGCCGCCGGCGCTCCCCCCGGTAGCTTCTTCCCGGCCAATATGGACGGAGTCATTGATGATGGTGACCGGCAGGGGAAGGCCTTCGACACTGCCGATGATAACGTTGGAGAGCGATATGCTGGCGTACCCTTCCCGCTGCAACCCGACACAGGACAGGACGCCGATGACCCCCTCGGTCGCGACAGTCTCACCGGGGCTGAGAATGGCGGCAAACACTCCCTTGATGGTCCCGGCGGCATTATCTATCTCTCCGGGATTGAAGAACGTGGATGCCCCATCCCCCGTCAGCAAGTCGCCTTCTGCCACATTTTCAACCCGCATCAATTTTGGATCGAAACCGATATTGAGCTGTATACCGACGATCTCATGATTGGGAACCACGTGTATCTTGACGGTGAACCGCTGGCCGCAGGGAACCAGGTCGCCGGGAGCGAGAATGGTAATTATACCGCGGTCCGCCGCCAGTACCGGACCATCGGGAAGAAAGCAGCATGAGATACTGAGCAGTACCAGCAGGACGGGACATATCAGCCATCTTGGATTGGTTTGATTATACATACGGCTCTACGTTGACAGATGGAGAATTCCGGTAATATTTGCTTAATAATCTTATATGTATATGGTAAACAGGTGACAGAAAACCAAATTCAGTATACAATGGACTCAACCAAATTGGTAGTTCGTTCGTCATGGGCGTAACGTCCCTGGTGCTTTATTCCCGGAGATGGTTTAGAATGGAACCAGTACCGGCGTAACCGGGCAGGATACAATTATATGGAACAATCGCAGGTCAACCTGGGACAGCAACTCAAGGTCCTGTGGCAGAACAAGTGGTGGATCGTAGCTGTTTCCGTCATCGCCGGGATAGCCGCCCTGGCATTTACCGTCATGCAGCCGACGATGTATGCCGCGACTTCGACGCTCATGACCGAGAGCAGTTCGCAGCGCCTGACCGCTATCCCGTCCGGGATTTCCGGCGGCCTGGAAATGATCTACCTCCAGGACATCGGTAACCAGATCGAGATCATGCGGAGCCGGACCGTCCTGGAGAAGGCCGTTTTACAGCTCTATCCGGAACTCTCCGATGATGCGGACGCCCTCCAGTTGGCAGTCCTGCAGCTCAATGAATCGTTGTCCATCAGCCAGATAGCCTCATCCAACCTCGTACAGATAACCGTGTATTCATCCGATGCCGACCTGGCTCAGGCCCAGGCCAACGCCGTCGCGCAGTCCTACGTGGAACAGGTCCGCACGCTGACGGTGGAAAGCATCGAGAGCGCCTTGGCGGACACCACCAAGCGGCTGGGAGAACTCCAGAAAACCAAGGTCGACCTTTCCATCAGTCCGGTACTCCCCCGCCTGTCCGCTCAATTGAACATTGCCTACCAGGAACTTGAGCAGGTATCCAGCAAGCTCAGGGAATTGACCCCTTCCAGCTCCAACCAGTCAGATGCCCAGGGAACGGTCCTGACGGATTCCCAACTGGTTTCATTCACAGCCCGTATAGAGACAAACTCACAGGAAGCCGTTGCTGTTACCGAACTGGTGAAAGCCTTGAAGGCGGTATCCCTGGAAACCAGTTTCTCCACCCGGAGTTCCGCGATCGCGGAAATAGAGAGCCGTACCCGTGTCCTGACAACGAAAATGGCCAATCTCGTAGCCGATATCGGGGTTGTGCGTGCGGCTGAAACGAATGCGAACGTGAGGAACGAGCTTTTTGCCGTTGAAGAGCAGCTCCAGGTAGCACGCGCTTCCGGAGAAGCCATGCTCGCCCAGATAACCACGCTGTACGGCATCCAAGAAGCGTATATCGCGGCCAGTTCGTCCGAGACCGGCGCCCAGGCGCGTTCCCAGGCAATCGAATCGGACGCCAACACGCTCAACCGGATCAACAAGAACACGTCCGTCCTGACCGCCGGTCTGGGAGCGGCAGAGGATTACGTCAAGGAGATCATAACCAATCCCATCGATTCCGTGTATGATTCAATCCTGCAAAGCGTTCCTGTGCTCGAAGCCAGGTCGACTTCCACGGCGGCAAACCTCGAAGGCATTCTGGCCAAGATCCAGCCTAACAACGATGGCGATATACTTCTCTCCTACAGTGAACTCTCAACGATCGAACTGCAGACCCAGGCCGTTTCCATCAGCCTGACCTTCATCGGATCGGACCTGGCCCGGATACAATCTCTTGACATCGGTACGAACCTCGCCGCAGACCTTCTGGACCTGCAGGAATCGGTCAATATCGCCAGCAATGCCATCGGAGGACTGGGCGATGAAATGGCGACCCTGACCGAGACCGGCGGAGATATCAGTTATTCTTCGCTCGATACCCTGCGCCAGCAACTCCAGCTTGCCCTCCTGTCCAGCGATACCGGCGTGACCAGAGTGCTCGATACCGCCGTTTCGACCACGTCCACCAGCCTGTTCACCCGCTACCGGGGCGTGCTGCTCGCTGTCATCGCGGGGTTCCTCATCAGTTCCGTCATCGTTCTCGTCATGAGGTATTTCGACCGCACCGTCCGGGACGGAAACCAGGTCAAGAACCTGCTCGGCATACCGCTGCTGGCTACCGTGGTAGCTCCCACCAGGGGCGACGGGCATATCTCGCCGGTCCTCGATGATGTTGCTCCGGCCTACCTGGAATCGTTCAGGATGCTGCGGACCAATCTGAACCTGGAACCCAACAAGGGCAGGGTGCTCCTGGTGAGCAGCCCACAGCCCAAAGAAGGCAAGACGACCGTAGCCGCCAACCTGGCGAGGATCGTCGCGCTGCAGGGCCGCAAGGTACTGCTCATCGACGGCAACCTGCATAACCCGGAGATCGCCGGTATATTCGGCATCGGCGGTGAAAAGGGCCTTTCCGAGTTCCTGGCGTTCGGGAAAGAAGACGGCATTTACGTCAAGGAAAAAGAAGGCATAGACATCTTGCCGGGTGGCGAGCCTTCCCGGATATCCGCGGAACTGCTTTCATCACCGAAGCTCAAGGCGTTCCTGGAAAAAGCCCGGAAGGACTACGACATCATCATCGTGGACAGCGCACCGGTGGCGGACTGGACCGATACCCGGATACTGGCACGGAACATCGACGGTGTTCTGCTCGTCCTGCGGAGCAACTCCTCTAACATCGATATCGCCCGGGAAACCAAGCACGCCCTGGAGGCGGTCGGCGCGCATATCGAGGGCTTTGTCTTGATGGACGGCAAAAAATGATTTCATGAGGACCAGGTTTCTCGTTCTAGCCGGTTGGACGCTCCTGGTGGTCATACTCCTCATCATCCCCATGGGCGGTGAAATGCCCGGTCCCGATATACCCCATATCGATAAGCTGGCGCACTTCGGTATGTTCTTCGTGACGGGTTTCATCAGCGCCTATACGTTCGGATTTCTTTCCAGGCTGGCGCAGCGGCTGGCAGCGGGGCTGGCGTTCGGCGTGGTGCTGGCCCTGGGAACGGAGATCGGCCAGTCCTTTCTTCCTTACCGAACGGCTGACATCTTCGACCTCCTGGCGGACATAACAGGAGTGGTGTTCGGGCTCTTTGCCTTTACGCTGCTCTACGCCTGGAAACAGAGAATCTGAGGGGTCTTTACTCTTTCACACGGCGGCCCAGGCGCCACATCAGCAGGACGATCAGGACACCGATCAACAGAATCGAACCGATGCCCACTCCCAGCCAAAGCCAGGAAACGGTTGGAACGTCGCGCGGCGGTGCAGGACTGGTGGTAGTCGTCACCAACGGGGGCTCGACCACGCTGAAACTGCCGTTCATGCCATTGATGCTGACGGAATATGCCCCGGCCCGTTCCGGGGTGAACGTGAACCGAACCTCACGGCTTTTCCCGGCCTGCAGTTCAACAGTGCGCGTTTCCACCTCCGAACCGTTGACAAGGAAGACCGCCCTGAAACTGCCGTCGCTTTCCCCGGTATTGGCGGCGAGAAGGGAAGCCGTCACCTGGTCTCCTGTTACGGGACGGTCCGGACCGATAGTTAACGATGACAGGGTAAACACCGCTGGCCCCAGCGGCGAAGAGGTGGTGGTCGTGGTGGTGACAATGTCTCCCGCTGCCTTCACGGTGAACGTGCGTTTCAGGTCACCGACCTGCAAAACGTATTGCCCCGGAGCACCCAGAGCGAATGTCACGCTGACTTCCCGGCTCTCATGACCGTTCAGGGTTACCGATTTCCCGGCCCGCTGCACCCCATCGACGAGGAAATCAACGTTGAATGTCCCGGCCAGGTCACCGCTGTTGGTCACGGTGACGGCGGCTTTCATGAATTCACCGACGCTTATTTCACTGCTTCCTATGGTAAGGTCACCCAGCTTGAACGCAGCCGGCCTGGTACCCGCTACGACGGCAAACTGGCAGAGATGCGTAATGCGGGCCGAGATTACATTATTGACGGTATCCACCGTACAATCCATCAGTTCCCAGGCAAGTGTAACTGCATTCCACGTATAGATACGGAGGCCCTGTTCATTCGTTCCTTCAGGCAGGGAGCCTTCATCATAATAGAGGTTAAGGATGGCATGGGGATAGAAGGTAAGGCCGTTGGGCGTGATATCGTAGACGGAGCCGATAAAGGACGAATCCGCCGGGGGATCGCCC
The DNA here is from genome assembly GCA_964595455.1 of uncultured Dehalococcoidaceae bacterium. GTDB lineage: Bacteria > Chloroflexota > Dehalococcoidia > Dehalococcoidales > RBG-16-60-22 > DAOUEG01. The sequence continues at coordinate 18,280 of CAZQQL010000024.1, read as the reverse complement.
GGTTCTCCGAGGGTCGTGACGGTGAGGGTAAAGGGAGGGAACCCGTTGGCATTGAGGACCCTGGTGCCTTTCGGCATCACGAGTTCAAGCTGAATATCGACACTCTGGGCAATGACCTCTTCCCACAGATCCCCTTCCGCCGACATTGATCCGGAGAGATTGGTAAATCGTTTGTCATCCGTGGCTCCGCCACCACCGCCACCTCCACCGCCACCCCCGCTCGGCGGAGTGTTGGGAGCTATAACCTGTATGGTGCCATCAAACCAATCTGCGGTCATCTTTTCTGCTCGACTGTTGCTTAAAACCCTGTTTTCAAGTCCTATGGCGGTGCTACCGGCTGCAATGGCAGTAAAGTTGAGCGATACTAGAAACCCAGAACCGCTTAAAGTCGCACCATCTTCATAGAAGTCTTGGATTACCCGGATTCTGCTTTGCGTACCTTCAGGGATAAAACCAAACCTACTAACGTCGAGATCCTCTCCACCAATGCTGCCGGGAACTACGATAGGTCCTCCAGTGCCATTCGTTATGGCACTTATGATACTTGAATTGTAGGTGATGTCATAGTTACAACCTGCCAAATCCGCGACATCTTCGATCGTGATGTTGACGGTGAAGGTATCACCTTTATTTACCGATGATGGGCAGACAATACTTACTGAAGCAAACTCGCCGTCAGCCTTCCCCGGTGAAGAGACAACTGTCAGTGCCATCAGCCCCACAAAAAAGATGATACATATTGTTACCGCTAGTTTCATGCGTCCTTGTCAATCCGAGGTATTTTTTTAAATTGCTCAGGGCTGACTTAAGATTATGTTTCTAATTGCAACAATATCTGCAATATCCCACTTCCCATCCGGTTCCATATCGCACCAGGATGACCTATCCCATCCCGCGTCTTCCATAATGGCATGTTCAAGGTAGGTGATATCGTGGATGTTAATGGAATAATCACCATTGGAGTCACCCGCTTGACGGACTTGCACAACAAAGGCATCAGTAGTATCGGAATTTCCAAGTGCATCGGTTACGGTCAGGGTCACGGTATAGTCACCGGTCACAGCGAAGCTGTGTTCAGGATCAGCTTCGGTACTCAACGGAGTACCATCCCCAAAGTCCCAACTGTAGGTATACGGCGCTTTACCGCCGGCGGTGCCTGTCGAATAGAATTGCACCGACTGACCCACCACAGATTTGTAGATATCAGCCGTCGCATCCGCCACGAGGGCATCATAAACGGTGATAGTCTTTGTTTCAGTATCGGTACCATATACAGCATCGGTAACAGTGAGAGAAACGGTTTTCGTTCCGGCGGTGGAAAAAGAGTAGGACGGATTAATGATAGTGCTATCGGGAGTACCATCTTCATCGAAATCCCACGAGTAGGAATAATCCGAACCTCCGGAAGGAGTGGCCGTGAAACTAATGGTTTGACCAACCAGCGCTTCCCATCTGTCCGCAGTAAAGTCGGCAACTACGGATGCGATTATGTTAACCGTCGCCGCAGGATCCGGCGGCCAGGTGGTTGTAATCGCCGCAGCATTGATGTCACCAAGGAGCCCATCGCTGATGGTGATATCGCTATGTGTCCCCGCTGTCCCAACAGCCCGGAAGTGGATTTCAGAGAGGTAACCGCTGCCGGAAACACCGGTCACATCCGGAATATTGTTGACTATACGGATTCTCCCTTGTTCCCCCGCAGGTATATACGCCCAGTTAACCGGTACGGCTGTCGAACCGATAAGGCCCGGGGTAACACTCGTAATTTCTAAGACAAGCGGATCATACGAAATGTCGTATTGCGCGGCATCGAAATCAGTGACGTCAGCAATATCGATGGAGACAACAAAATCACTTCCCGCCGGTACGCTGGCTGAGTCCAGTCCTATGGATACTTCGCTGTCCGCCACGGCCGGTACGGCAATAAACGCCGTCAGCGCAAGCAGGCACACCACCATGAACAATCTGACCGTTAATCTTTTCATCTTGGGACCTCCGGAGAAACAAGATTTTGATGTTGACATATGCTGCGGTAGTAGTGTACCGGCATGTTGTTTTCTTTAGGATACCAGATTGCTGTTACCAGGCATTGTGCTGCAGCGGCGGCATTGTACCGCTCGAACCAAACCGGAATGCCCCCGTCCGGGTAATGGTAGACGTTCTTTCCCGTGGAATGGTGGAGAAGGACGGCCTTGACGGCATCGCGTCCCGGAAAGAATTCCTTCACCGCGGATGCAATGAAATCCGCCAGGGCCGGACCGGCAACGTTGTTGCCCTGCCGGTTCGGGTGCGAGTCCGGGATGCGGTGATTGAGTTCGTATTCCTGCCTGAGGAAATTCGTAGCCGGGTCCATGAGGAGACCACGGAAGTCCCACACCCGGATATTCGGATGAGGGCCTCCCTCGGTAAGGAATTCGGTTTTGAGCCATGCGGAGAAGTGGCTGGCTCGGGCGGCGTTCCCGGCCTGGTCGCCTTCAGCCGGCTCGTACAGCCGGTGCCTCGGCGGCAGCGTCCACAGGATGAACAGCCTGCCGGGGTTTGCATCGAACTTCTGCCTGAGTTCCCGGTACACCGCCAGGTAGTTCTCGATGCTCTGCCTCGTCGAGGAGGGATCGGCCTTGCCGGTGTCCGGCAGGACATCGCTGGCGGGAAAACAGTGCTTCATGATGATGACATCGTTTTCCGCGAGGATATCCGCAAACGGCTTCTCCGGCGTTTCGTCAACCCGTGACGGCGTACCGGCCGGGCCGATGACTTTCCTGGCCCACCGTTTCATGGAAACCGGCACCATGTCTTTAATCGACACCTGCGCACCTTCCCATACCGAGCTTCTTTCTCACCGCACATAGAATCTGCGGATTTTCCTTTTCGTCGAGCCGGGCGAGGGCCGTTTCCCGTTCCAGGTAGCCTTCCCGCACCATGTTGGCAAGCTCATAGGCGTAGGGATGGAAACCCAGCCTTTCACGGTGCACGGCGTTGCCGAGCGAATTCAGGAGACAGTTGGTGGAATTGGCATCCACATCACGCGGGGGCTCCCAGCCGAGCTTTCCGATACTTTCGTAAATAGCTTCTTCATTATAATCGAGAAAGGCCAGCGGATGCACGTAAACCGGGAAACGGAATTCGCCCCGCAAATGGCGTTCCTCCAGGAAATACGGCCGGATAGCGTCACCGGCGATCCTGTACAGCGGATCGTACAGGGACCGTTGCATATACTGTACCATGCGGGCATTGTTATGGATAATGGAGGACGATACCGGCGCCTGGCCGGGCGACCAGCCGTAGGCGATGAGCGGGATGTCCTTCTCCATGGCCAGCCGTAGGGTACTGTACTTCACCACGGCCATGCAGGCGGTACAGATGCTGCTGGCTTTTTCCAGCGCCTTCGGCGCGAAAATATCATCCACGGCGCAATGCCGGAATATCCTGGCCATGACGTCGTAACGAGGTTTGAGGAAGATGTGATCGACGCCCAGGTTCTCCACGACATTGCAGATATTCTTCCGCGCCTGTTCCGAGACGAACCCGTTATCGATGGACACGGCCAGGACATTGAGTCCGTAATCTTTTCTCAGGACGGCCACGGTCTGCGTGCTGTCCTTGCCGCCGCTATAACAGACCAGGACGTCATGCGCGCTCGTGCCGCGTACATTTTCCAACAGCACTTCGAACTTCGCCCGGTACTCCGCCTTGATGTCCGCGCCGGCTTTTTCCGCGTTGTGGTCCCGGCAGAAATTGCATATCCCGGACGCATCGATGTGAATGCCCGGGAATGTTTCCGGCAGTACGCAGGTTTTACAGATTTTCACATTATTCACACTACACAGGCTCTCTTTCAGCCCTTGTTTCGTTCATTCATGGTTTTTTCCGCGCGCTCAGCACCCGGATGATGCCCTCGTGGTCCTGGTGCTGACGGAGGTCGTCATAACCTGTATGGCGCCCCAGGGTGCGGGAGACCAGCTTTTCCTGGCCTTCCCCGATCTCGAAGACCAGCAAACCGCCCGGTTTCAGGACTCTCACTGCTTCGTTGATGAGCCGCTGGTAGAAGCTGATGCCGTACGGTCCGCCGTCGAGGGCGAGCCTAGGCTGGTGGGCGGATATCTCCGCGGCCATTTTATCTATGAACGCCGTCGGTATATAGGGCGGATTGCAGAGGACGATATCGATCTTCTCCCCGTACCCTTTTTCGATGAACGGCTCGAAGAGATCACCGCAAACCAATGTGATTGAGTTTTCCAGGCGGTACTCAGCGATGTTCCTGCAAGCTACCTCGATGGCCGCGGGGCTGACATCCGAAGCGAGGATTTCCACACCGGAGGTCTTCATCGCCAGCAGTACCGGGATGTTGCCGCAGCCGGTACCGACGTCTACCGCGACCTGTCCTGGTTCCGTCCTCTGTCGCTCCTCGATGAAGCCAACCGCCACGTCCACGAGGGTCTTCGTATATTCCGTCGGGATAACGGTGTCCGCCGTACAATGCAGCGTGAGACCGGCGAAGCTCGCCCGGCCGAGGAGGTATTCGAGCGGCTTTCCATCCTTACGCCCCGCTGCAAGCTGGGAAAGGTCCAGCCCATGGTTGAGGCAGGAAGCATCGGCGCAGCTCAGCGCCCCGCCCGAAACGATATCAAGCACGCTCAGGGTCTCGGCCAACGGGTCTTCCACCCCGGCTGCCCGGAAAGCTTCAAAGGTTCTCTTCGCTTTTTCCTTTAAGTTCATCGTTACTCAGCGGACGGCTATTTGCTCGCTCCCGAATTCCGGTACCGGCGGCATGGTGTGCAGGTGCTTCGTGGCAGCGGCCTTGGCTTTGAAGTCCCGGAAGGCCCGGTTGACCTGCTGTTCGGTCAGGGACATGACCCGGCATACTACCTCGACCGGTACCCTGTGTTCCCAGGCATAGAGGAGGATATCGAGCTTGTCATACGGCATGCGGAAATAAAACTCTTCATCGGACTGGATGAAGCTGTAAGTATCCGGGGTCGGCTCCCTGTCGATGATCTCCCGGATGACGCCGAGGTGTTCGGCAAGCTGGTAGACCTGCATCTTGTAGAGGTAGGCGATGGGTTCGATATCGACGCCGCCGTCGCCGTATTTCACGAAAAATCCCTGGACGTCCTCGGATCGGTTGGTCGTGCCGCAGACGAGGTAGTTATTCAGTTCGGCATAATAGTATAGCTCCAGCATGCGCATGCGCTGCTTCATGACCGTGGCGGCGACGATGCCGCGCATCCCTCGGGAATCGAGCCGCTTGTTTCTCACGTTCCCCTGCAGGTCCTCGACGTACAGGGTGAAAAAGTTGAAGGCGTCCCGTTCCAGCAGGCCGGATGGCAGGCAGATCTTGGATTTCCAACCGCTGGTGTATTCGGGGAAGATGGCCTTGATGATCTCGTCCCGTCTCCGGTAGGCGCCCATGCCTTCCAGCGCGGGGGTGATATCGACTGTGAGCGTTTGAATCCCCAGGTTGGCGGCGTGTTTGGCGGCGTATTGCTCCGAGACAGGGCTTGACTCGCGTTCCGGCAGGATCAGGCCGAGGACTTTATCGCTACCCAGGGCTTCGACGCACAGCGCGGCGGCGACAGCGGAATCGATCCCGCCGCTCAGCCCGACAACGGCGCCGTCCTTTTTCATATCGTTGACCTGCCGGCGGATGAATTCGCAGAGGCGTTCTTTTTCAAAGCGGGCATCGATATCAAGCACATTCCTGGTAAATTCCATCATCATTCCCTTCAAGCGCTTAACTGCTGCTTGTTAATCTTGCCGTTGCTGCTTTTCGGCAGGGCATCGAGAAGTACCACGTGCTTCGGTACGGCGAAGCTCTCCAGCCGGGCGGCGCAGAAAGCCTGGATGTCCTTTTCCGTCACGGTCGCGCCGCTGTTCATGTGGACGAAGGCGGTCACGGCCTTGCCGAGTATGTCATCATCGACGCCGATGACGGCGGCCTCGACGATCTCCTCCATATCACAGAGGACGTTCTCCACTTCCCTGGGACTCACCATGTGGCCGGACGTCTTGATGATATCGTCCTTGCGGCCGAGGAAATAGAGAAAGCCTTCTTCATCCGTCTTGAAGAGGTCGCCCGAGTAGAGGACCTGCTCACCGGGATACGGACCGGGGCGGAGCGCCCTGGCCGTTTCCTTCGGCAGTTTCCAGTAGCCCTTCATGACGTTGGCGCCGCGCACGACGAGTTCGCCGCTGATATGAGGCTCGGTAACCTTGATGCCGTTTTTATCGACGATGTAGACCTCGGTGTTCGGCATGGCCTTACCCACCGATGACGGCCGTTTCTTTAATTCCGACGGCGGCAAGTACGCGACTCGCTTGCACTCGGTCAGGCCGTACATGGAATAGATGCTCACATGGGGGAATAATTCCTGGAGCCTCAGAAGGTGACCGGGCGGTATGGCCTGCCCGGTGAAGGTCATATACCTGAGGTGTGAGAAATCGTGCTTATCCAGGTCCTTGAGCCGCAGGAGCAGCGCCGCCATGGTGGGCACCAGCGGCCAGCCGGTGACCTTTTCTTTGATGACCAGGTTGACGACCTGCTGCGGGAAAACGAACCCTTTTTCCAGGACCACCGTGGCGCCGCACTTAAAACCCATGAGGACCTGGTAGAGGCCGTAATCGAACGCCAGCGGCAGGGTATCGAGGATGATGTCGTCAGCCGTATTCTCCAGGTATTGCGTAATAGAATTCGCCGCCGTGACCATGTTGAGGTGGGTCAGCATGACGCCCTTGGGGATACCGGTTGAGCCGGACGTATAGACGAGGCTGGCGATGTCGATATCGATGCACGACGGCGCCGGCTTCTCGGGCGTTGCCCCGGCGACGATCGCATCGTAGGAAATCAAGTTTTTCCCGGGAACGGTGATGGTAGACGCTTGCGGCTCTCCGGTGATGATAATTCGCTGGAGCGAATCCGCGCCGGCTACGACATCGGATACCTGGGCAAGCAAATGGTGGCTGGTAATGAGCGTCGTAGCTTCCGAATTGCTGAGGATGCTTTCCAGTTTCCTGGCCTTGACCTGGGCATCGATAACGGCGAAGATGCCGCCAACCTTGAGCACCCCGAAGATGGCAACCACGGCTTCCAGGGAGTTCTCCAGGTAGATTACCGCGCGGTCCTGGCGCTGAAAACCGTCATCGAGGAGGCCGCGGCTGAAAGCATTGGCGGCCCAATCGATCTCCAGATAGGAATAGCGGCTGGCGCCGCAGATGAGCGCGGTCTTGCCGGGACTGTTCGTCGCGCTCTGTTCAAGAAATTGCTGAACCAGCATGTTTTCGCCTTATCGTGGCCGTTGTCTACGCCTTGACGGCGGCAAGCTTGAGACTCACATAAGCCACGATCTTGTTGATGGAGTCCAGGTTGTCCGGGACCATTTCTTCATCTTCCACACGGAAGCCGAACGTTTCCTCGATAAAGGAAACGAGTTCCAGCACGCCGAGGGAGTCGATGATGCCCTCGTCAATGAAGGAACTGTCATCGGTGATGGTGATCGCCTTGTTTCCTTTGAGGAATTGCTCGTTGACAAATTTCCTGACTGATTCTTTTGCTTCCATATACGTCAACTTCCCGTAAGTTTTAATGAGCAATGCTATGAATCACACCCGGCCACCCGTACTTTTAAACTATTACATTCTAGCTAATAATGTGCCAGTCTCAAGTTATTTTGGGTTAAGTTTTGGTTAGAAACTTCATTTTTCCGTCATTTTTAAAGCGAAGTACAGGCCGGCCCTTCGTTACAGGTAGTTCCAGAGAGTGAAAAAATTCGTCATGCCGAATCCGTTGAGGGGTTCCCGTTGAAAGATACAGATTCGCACCGTTATGCGCAAAAGTGACGTAATGTACAGTTTTGTGACTTCTATATGTCCCGGGCGGTAAAGTAGCCGGTCCGCGAAGCCTGCCGTATGGTACCCGGTCGGATGCAGTCCCCGACCGGTATCACCTCCGGGGCGCAGTTATACATCGCCTCGAAGACCTCCGCATTGGAGCGCATCCCCACTGCCAGGATGATCGTGTCCGCCGGGATGACTTCAGTCCTGCCGTCATTGTACCGTACTTGAACGCCCCTATCATTGATAGCTGTGCAGCGGGCGCCGGTGAGACCGGAAATCTTCATTTCTACGAAGTGCTCGTCCAGGGAAGGACCAACGGCGAAGTTGGCATCGGCGTGGAACATATCGGTCATTTCGACAACGGTGACATCTTTACCGAGGTTGCGGATGAACAGAGCGGTCTCGCAGCCCACCAGGTTGCCGCCGACAATGACCACCCGCTCCCCGAACATGGCGCCCGGCTGGTGGGCTTCGATAGCGGTCATGACGTTGGGCCGGTCGACGCCGGGAATATCCGGGATGATTGGGCGTGACCCGGAAGCCACTATGACAACGTCCGGATGGCTAGCCTCGACGAGTTCCGGCGTGGCCTCGGTATCCAGTTTGACCGTCACACCGGCTGCAGCGACCTGCCTGATCAGGTAGTCCCGGTACTTGCGGACGAGCCGCTTGATGGGGTCGGCGTCAGCGACTTTAAGGATGCCGCCAAGGCGGCTGGACTTCTCGTACAGGGTCACGCTATGGCCGCGTTCCGCGGCGGTGATGGCGGCCTGCATGCCGGCGGGACCACCTCCGACCACGACGACCTTGCGAGGGTTTTTCGCCTGGGTTATCTCTCCGAAGCGGTGTTCCCGCCCGGAGCGGGGATTGACGTCACAGCCGAGGTAATGGGTGTGATGCATGACCTCCAGGCAGTTATAGCATTCCAGGCACGGGCGTATCTCGTCCTCCTGCCCGCGGCGGACCTTGTTCGTCCATTCCGGGTCGGCGACGAAGGCGCGGCATATCGCCACCAGGTCGGCCTTGCCTTCCGCAACGATGCTCTCCGCCATGTCCGGTTCGGTGATGTTGCCGACCACGGCGATGGGTACCGAGACCCGCTTTTTCAGGGCGGCGGCCAGCGGGATGTTCAGGCCGGCCGGTTCGAGATAGGTCGGGAAGGTATGCCCGCCCCTGCCCTGCGAGGCGATTGCCCCGGAGGACACATGGACGATGTCCACTTTTTTCTCGATGGCCTTGATGAAGGTCACGCTCTCCTCGAAGAGTTCCGGCTGCGTCTCGGGGTCGTAGCCGGAGACACGGTATTCGAGCAGCATGTCATCGCCGATGGCCTCACGGATGGCATCGACGAGCATGAGCGGGAAGCGCATCCGGTTCTCGAGACTGCCGCCCCACTTGTCGGTACGGTGGTTGACATCCGCGGAAAGGAACTGCATCGGCAGCCAGCCGTGGGCGCCGTGGATCATGCAGATGTCGAACCCGGCCAGCTTCAGCTTTTTCGCGCATATCACGTACTGGTCGATGGTCTGCATGATCTTTTCTTCCGTCATGGCCTTCATGACCTGGCGGCGGCTGACCGACTCGGAAGGACCGTAGTAGCCGCTGTAATTGAGTTGCATGGAAGCCAGGGCGCCGTGCTGCTTGATGGCGGCGGCGAACTCGGCGATGGCGGCGATGCCTTCGCGCTTGCGCAGGTTGAAATAGAGCCCGAAGCCATCGGTATCATGTTCTTCAGCGTTGACCTCGGTATGCCCGAACGTTACCGCGGCGGGACCGCCGGCGGCCTTGGCCTCGAACATGCTGATAGCATAGTCCACCATGTAATTGTGGGGCGAAAGCGTCCAGGCGCCGAGGGGCGAAGCGATGACCCGGTTCTTGAACACGGTATTCCTGATCCTGAACGGGGAGAAGAGGTGCGGGTACTTTCTTTCCATGGTCTCGCTCCTTGCAGCCGGTCTTTTCTTTGACTAGGGCGATTATAGCACTGTCGCCTCTAGAGGACAAAAAACAACCCCCGTCACCGGAGGCTGTTCTGGATACCAGGTCAGATAAAACTACTGCCGCGACAGCAGTATCCTGTAATAGCCCTCCTTGTCGTCCGGCGGGACGGTCTCGACGTCTTTCTTCTCCATCCGGTTGGCGCCCACCGGACAGAGGACGACGCAATTACCGCACCCGATGCACCGGCCGGTATCAACTACGGCGATGCCGTTCACCATGGTCCGGGCGTCCATCTGGCATTTACCGATGCAGACCTCGCAGCCGTTACAGAGCCCGGCGTCGACGGCGGCATAGAAATTGGTGATGAACAGTTCCGCCGGTTTGGGGAAGGCTTTCATGGGCCTGAGGAACACGCAGCAGTCCCCGCAGCAGAGGCATATCGCTTCCGGTTTTTGGGAGTTTTCCGGCTGGACGACGAGGCCGTCCTGCTGGGCTTTGCGCAGGATATCGTAGACTTCTTCCCGGGTGATGTACCGCCCGACCTCCATATCCACGTAGCGGCGGGCGTGGTCGGGATCGATCATCAGGCAGGTCTCGTCGAGTTCGGTCTTCGAGCATTTCTTCCCGAAGCGCGCTGCTTTTTGCCGGCAGACGCAGTTGGCCACGGCGAAAGGCCCCGGCGCGGCGTCGATCATCTTCCTGATATCGTCATAGGTGCCGACCGGGTACCGCGTTGGCCGGGGAATGCTCTGCTCCACAGGGACAGTCCGCAGTGGATTGAGGTCGACGCCGGAAGCCCTCAAGCCGAACGCCTCACGGGCGTAGGCGTTCAGGAGATCGTTGAATTCCCTGGTGAGCTTGTGGTCGAGCTGGACGCTCAACATGCCGCCGGCGGTGGGGTCCGGCGCCCGGTAGTGGGTCTCATCGTAGCCCGTGTAGTACGGCCGCAGCGTTCCCCGGTACAGCATCCGCTCCAGTATCCGTTTGACCTCTGACACGGGTATCTCGTTACCGGCTTCAGTCATGCGGCGGTGAATGTCCCCCGCCGTTTCCGGCTTCATGGTGAGGAACAGGGCCACCCGGGCTTCCTCCGGCGTGAAAAGATGCTGCAGCAGGCGGATGTCCGCTCCGGATTCCGCCGCCGGAAACCCTCCCGGCAGGGTGTCCAGGAACTCCTGCAGGTCCCGGTAAAGCTGGTGATCATTGTCCATCTGTCCCTCCTTTTGTCCGCACAAACATTATGTCTACTTATTTACCTCTGTTCCTGTAGAACCGAAGTTCGCACGTGGGACGACCGCCGGCAATCGTCTCGCCGAGGGTGAAATCCAAGCCGACCGTCTCCGCAATGCTCCGGTCCCCTTCCATGGCAATATCACACAGAGTCGGGATATCTTCCGGAGGAATGCCGGCTTTGAGCCATCCGGCCACCAGCGGGCAGTAATGGAAACGTATCTCCAGTTCATCTTCCGTTTTGGTGATGATCTCCATCTCGAAGGTCTTGATGCCAAGCGGCTTCAAAAACACTTCGGCGAAGTCTTCGAGGCTCACGGAACCTTCCAGCGCTTCTTTGAACGCTGCCCCGTGCAGGCAGCCCGTCCGTGCGACGGCGGCGCGCAGGACCCGCCCGGCATCGATGCCGGCCTTTCCGGCTTCCTCGTAGCTGAGCCCCATCCACGTTGCCCGGTGCTCGATGGCGTTCCGGTTGACGTTCACCACCTCGTCATCGGTGATACTCGGCGTATTCTCGATTTCTGGCATGCTCCACCTCCCACATAAGCCGGGTCACGAAGGCTCCGGGAGACCTCGAACACGCCGAATTATACTCCGATACGGGACGGCAGACAATACGTTTCCGGAAGATACTTAGCCGTTGTGTATAACCATTGGCGTTTCACCGTTGATGGACTTGATGGGATATGCCCGGTACTGGATGCCCTTCCCTTCCGAGCTTACCTGTATTTCCGCCACCACATTGCCCTCGGAGTCGACTTCCACCAGGGTGTGTATCGGCGGATCGTGCTGGTCATCCTGCCCGAAGACGACCAGGGTGTTGCCGTTCTCCATCCGGTAAGCATTGGAACAGCAGCCGGCGTACAGGTCAGGATCGTGGCGGTATTCCCAGACCTTCCGGGCTTCCATCGTCTCGAAGTCCAGCTCGAGCTCGAGAGCGCGGGAGTATTCGCCGCCCTGGTCTTCCGGCCGGCGATTGCCGTTGTCCAGGAGGAGGATAGTACCGTTGGGCATCATCCGGGCAAAGTGCTGGTGATAGAACTGGTCGTTGGGGTCCGGGAACATGAAATCGCTTTCCGGGCCGCCGAGCTGCCAGGCTATCCCTGAAAAGTCCGGCTCGATGGCGATGAGCTTGTTGAGATGGCGCAGCGACACCAGTATCCCTCCGTCCGGCAGGACGTCCAGCGAGTTGGCATGGTCCCAGTCCTGTACGATGTCCGTATACTGGTCTTCGGCGCCCCTCCAGAAAAAGCCGCCGGTGACATCCGAGGCATCGATACGGACCCGGGCGGGATCGAGGAGGTCCAGGTTGCTGACAAGCCGCGTGACCGTCCCGGCCTCCAGGTCCCATTCCTCGATAGTCGCACCGGCCTGCAGGGTGTATTCGCCGTCGATCATGACCGGCCGTATCTCCATCCCGAGGGTCCAGACCTTGTTGTCCGGTCTCAGGATGACCTCGTGGTGGAACCGCCCGTGGGGGCTGGCTGTCTCGCCGTTCTGTAGAACATCTTCGATGACGAACTCCTTCGTGCCGTCCGGGGCGATCTGGTTCAACGACCAGCCTGACCGTCCGTCCCCTATTTCATTAAAGACCAGGCTGTAGTTGTCCGTCCTGTCAATGGCGAACACGGGATGGTCGTGCTGGTAGTACCAGACGATGTTGGTCTCGCTATCGATGGCAACCATGCCGTAGAAGTCCTCGTCGTTAAAGTCCAGCAGAGTGAGATCGAACGTCGGCATCCCCTGGGTCAGGTTGATGCTCGCTCCCTGCAGTCCGGCGGGCAGCGGTCCGGAGAGGAACGTACCCTCGTACTGCAGCGCCGGCGTGCTCCCGTTTGTCGCCAGATAGACCCGGTAGTTGTACTCGGTCTCGGGCCTCAGCCGCATGACCTCGATGTTGAATTCTCCGCCGTCATTAGCAACCGGCGCGGTTACGAAGGTCCCGGTCCCCTGGCTCTCGTATTCGATGGTCACTTCACCTTCCGATGCCACACTTCCCCGGATATGCATGATGAGGCTGTTGTCGTCGTCCATGGTGACGGTCGCCTGCGGCCCGTCCTGGGCGAAGATAAAGCCGCCCGGCAGCATCGTGAGCAGCAGCAGGACGATAACGGCGGCAAGACCACCAATTTTATATAAGCCCATTTGATTTCGCATCTTCCATACCTCCCCGGCCGCGGCGACAGCCATGCCGGGACCCGGCGCCGTTAGCGTACGCGGCCTCTCCCGTCATTGTCTTTCTTCCCGGAAGCTATAGAAACCGGGGTGCGGACGTATCTTGAAACCGGAATTTACCTAGAGAAGCGGGAGGCTGGCTTTTCGCATCCGGCGACGGGGCCGGGGAGACTCACCCCGGCCCAGGTGATATAATGAAAAGAAAGAAAACCGGGGGCAATGGCATGAGCAAACTGGAACACGTAACATTCTACAGCAGACCGGTACTGCGCCAGCCATACATCGTCTGCGGCCTGACCGGTTCCTTCAACAGCGGTAATGTCTCGGTAGGCGGCGTGGAATATCTCATCGAGCAGTTCGATGCCGTGAAGTTCGCGGACCTGCCGGCTGCCCGCTACCACATGTACCAGATACCGGGCGTGGACAGCCTGCGCCCCGTCTTCAGGATGGAAGAAGGGCTGATCACGGAAGCCAATATGCCCGCCAATGAGTTTTATTACGTGATGACCGGTTCGGACCACGACCTCATCCTGTTCCAGGGCCATGAGCCGAGCTTCAATTGGGAAGAGTTCGCCGGTACCATCGTCGACCTCGCCATGGAGTTCGGAGCGACCAGGCTCTATTCCATGGGCGGCATCCTGGATATGACACCCTATACAAGGGAACCGCTCATCTCCCTTACCTGCGCCAGCGCCGAGATCAAGAAGGAGATGGAGCCGTACCAGGTCACGTTCTCCAACCGCCAGGGCATGGCTTCGTTCGGGCAGATGCTGGTCTATACCTGCAGCAAAAAGGGGCTGGAAGGCGTCAATTTTACCGTCCGCGTTCCGTGCTATCCCGATTTCAATGTCTTCCTCGGGGAAAGCCCAAAGTCCATCAAGGCGATGCTGGTACGGTTGAAGGACCTGATGGGCTGCGACATCAACTTCGACCAGCTCGATGTTGAAATCAAGGAAATGGAAGGGAAACTCGACTTCGTCCGGCAGCAGAACGTGAACTTCAACACGCTGATCGAGGAGCTGGAGAAACAGTACGTCGAGATGCCGTACGAGGAATCGCTCGGCCTTTCCCCTGATGACGCCGTGAGGCTGGCCGAAGAATTCCTCAAGAACAACGGGGACTGACTTCGGACAGTTGTAACGCGTACAAGGAAAACCCGGCGAGGTCGCTGTACCACCCCGCCGGGTTTCTTTATGCCTGAAAACTAGTGCTTGGCGGACCTTCCGCCATCCTGCGCGAATATCTGCCCGGTGATATAGCTGGAGGCGTCCGAGGCCAGGAGCACGGCCAGGCCGGCCAGTTCATCGGCATCAGCCATGCGGTTCATCGGGATGTCCTCATTGGTCTTCTGCATCCTTTCCTGCATGAGCGCCATCATCTTGGGGTCGGGCGGGCCCTGTGGCCGCGGATTGTCATGCCCGAGTTCCGAGCGGTGCATACCGGGAGCGATGCAGTTGACCCGGATATTGTACTTCGCATACTCGATGGCGGCGACCTGGGTCATGATGTTGACCCCGGCCTTGGCCGCGCAATACGCCACCGGGGCGATCTCCGGTACTTCCGCCCTGATGCCGGCCGTGGACGAGGTATTGATGATCGCGCCCTTGTTCTGCTTCATCATGACAGGCAGGACGTACTTCAGCACGAGGAACGGCGCCCGGAGGTTGGTATCGATAATGATGTCGAAATCCGCCGTGTTCTCCTCGTGGATGGGGCGCTGCGCCCGCGCGATGCCGGCATTGTTGAAGAGGATATCGATGCGGCCGAACTTCTTGACCGTATCGTCCACCATCTTCTTGATGTCATCTTCTTTGGTCATGTCCGCGGATATGCCCAGGGTCTCGACCTTGTAAGCAGCCAGGATGTTGAGCGTTTCATCGATTTTCCCCTGGTCGCGGGCGGCGATGGCGACCCTGGCGCCGAAGGCGGCGCAGGCTTCCGCGAAAGCCCGCCCGATGCCGCGGCTCCCGCCGGTTACAAGGGCTGTTTTGCCGGTGAGATCGAAAATACCTTTTGTTATCATGTAGTTCTCCTTCCGAAATGTGAATTGGTGACAGGATTTGAAAAACCTGGTATATCTACAGCTTCAGTTTCCCTTCCTGATGTAGGTAGGGGCGAACATGATGTTCTGGAACAGGATGGGCTCGGGGACCTCCTTGAAGTCCAGGGGACCGTGCGGCATACCCTTGGGGATGTGAACGATGGTGGGAGCGGTGATGACGTACTTTTCTTCTTCTTCCCCGAGGTAAATTTCTATCACGGCCTTGAAGTTAAAAATGTCCGTAATGTTGCCGCCCATGAAGCACAAAATCTGGTCGAACTCATGGACCATGGCGGCCGGTTCCATCTGGAACGGCTTTGAAATCGCCTCCCAGTTCATATAGAAGTTGATGTTGAACTGTTCCCCGCCTCTCAGGAAAATGGCCGGATGGACTATTTCCTGGTGGGCGCCCTTTGATGATTTACAGGTGACGACATGCTGCTGGTATTTCTTTTCCATGGTTACTTCGGCCTTTCGGTGATTTCTTCCAGCTTTTCCTCGATGAACCACTGCGCCTTCACCAGGTCTTTCTCATTGGGACGGTCCCGGATATCGCCATGGAACGTCCGCGGCATGGGGTCGTCGAGGAACTTGCCCGGGCAGCAGAACTTCCCGATGCACCGATACCCGATATGCTCCACTTCCAGCGCCAGCAATTGCAGCGCCGGCTCAGCCTCAACCGGCCCGAACTCGTAGCCTCCATAGGTGACAAAAATGATCGCCCTGGGAGAATCCGGCCCCAGGACTATCTTGTGGTGTGCGGTTTTCGGGTCCATTTTTGCAGCAGGAATGGGTTCGGTGATATACGGGATGGTTTCATCCCTGAAACCCAGGGTAATGCGGGGGTCTATCCCCGTCCGGTATTTCCTTAACATGTTGAGCACTTCATTATACGGCAGGTGCGCCCTGAGTCCGGAACCGATACACAAAAAGTCGTATCCGGGCACATCGAAGGGCGGCCTGAGGATATCGTCGGCGTTCTTGCGCACCTTGAACATGTCGCATTCCCAGCCGTTTGCCAGGAACGTATCCTTGATTCTCACCGCAACTTTTTCCGTATTACCGGAGTACGATGAGTAGGTGACCAGGCACCTTTTAACCATAAAGACCCCCTTTTTTCGTTTCCCAGGGCTGAGCAGCGCACTGCTAAGCTGCTTCGCTCTATTGTAGTACATCGCGGCGTTCCGGGGATACCTTGAGCCGGGAAACGCCGCTTCGAATATTACGTATACGTCTCGTAGCAGACGATCTCTTCCCTTGTCTTGCGCGTCTTGGGCCGACCGGGGTCGTCCGGGTATCCCAGGGTCAGCAGGTTCACCACGGTCATGTTCTCCGGCACTTTCAGGATCTTCTTGACCTCTTCCTGGGCAAACGCGCCGATCCAGCACGTCCCGAGGCCCATTTCCACCGCCGCCAGGGTCATGTGGTCGATGGCGATGGCCAGGTTCACCGGCCAGGCCGGGACGCTGCAGGGCATCATGTCCTTGGGATCGGTTGCTACCGCCGCGATGATGACCGGAGCGGTATGCACATGGGGCTGGCCTCCCGACGCCCTCCCGAGTTCCTGCCGGATGGCGTCGTCCCGCACCACGATGAACTTCCAGTTCTGGTTGTTCCTGCCGGAGGGCGCCAGGCGGGCGGCTTCCAGCACCTGGTCGAGCTTATCTTCCGGGACCGGCTTGTCCTGGTAGGCGCGGATACTTGACCTCTTCTTGATGGCTTCCATGACGTTCATAGTTCGTTCCTGCCTTTTTCCTTAGAGTAGTTCCGATGCTTGCAGTGACATGAACAATAAAAATTATCGCTCACCCTGAGCTTGTCGAAGGGCTAACTCATCACGAGCGGCTCGCGCCCAAAGAACACACCGCAACCAGGTTCTAGTCCCGTTCCAGCGTCTTCTTCGGCTCCCACCAGCCCGTCCAGAGCGATTCCCCGATTTCCTCCCAGGAGTCTTCGTATTCTTTTTTCGCCACAGCCATGACCTCGCTTTTCAGGAAACCTTCCAGCGCTTCTTTGTTGTCGAACTCGTAGATGACCATGTACTGGGCGCAGGTATCTCCGAACTCGAACGGGTTGACGCATTTATTTCGGCTAACCCTCTTCAGGCCGGGATACCCGAAGAACGTGGTGACATGCTGATCGTACCACCTGTTATAGGCTTCTTCCTTGCCTGGCTTCGCCCTCGATGCCGTGACCCACAGGTATTTTTCGTTCCTCATGTTAATAACTCCTTCCGTTCTGTTTGACTCATTGTCCATTTTCCACTAACATACGTACGAATTCAACTCCCGGCAACGTTTCCATTGCGGGAAAAGGACGGGTACCATGTCTCTCAAATTCAAGGTCTTTCTTCACAGTTACCTGGGTTTCAACAGTAATTCCACGCTGCTGTACGGGGAACGGGACGCCATCCTGATCGACGCTTCCCAGCTCCTCAGCGATACCCACCAGATGGTCGCGGACATCATCCGGATGCGGAAGAACCTCACCCACATTTATGTCTCACATTTCCATCCCGACCACCACTTCGGGCTCCAGGTGCTGAAGAACGCTTTCCCGAAGGCAAAGATCGTGGCCCTGCCGAGCGTGGTCAAGGACATCATCGCCACATCCAGCGACAAGGTAGAATTATGGGCCATCGACCGCTTCGGCCCGGACGATATCCCGCACGCTACCACGATTCCCGAGGTCATGAACGAACCGCGCCTGCTGCTGGAGGGTGAAGAGATACGGGTCTCCGACGGCTGGGAGGGCGACAGCGTCAACAACTCCGTCGTCTGGGTCCCGTCCATCAGGGTCGTCTGTGCGACGGATGTCGCGTTCCATGACTGCCACCTCTGGCCGATAGAAAGCAACGTCGCCCGGCGGGCCAGGTGGCGCCAGGACATCGCCCGGATGCGGGAATTCGATCCGCGCATCGTCATTCCCGGCCACTGCGATGAAGAAAAAGTCCGTCTCATGGAAGAGGTACAGGGGAACGGTAAACGTTCCTACACGGAGTGCATCGACTGGTCCATCAACTAGATCGGAAGAGCGTCTTGTAGGGAAAGAGTGTAGGATAGG
>CAZQQL010000023.1:0-34563 GCA_964595455.1 uncultured Dehalococcoidaceae bacterium | reverse complement strand
GGACGCCGGGCAAAGGCGGCTACAACGTCATCGAGAACCTGCAGCGTCTCGGGTTCCCCGGGACCATCTACCCGGTCAATCCCTCCGCCGATACCATCCTCGGGCTGAACGCCTACCCTGCTATCGCCGCCACGCCGGAGGTACCGGACCTGGCTCTCATCGTCATCCCGCCTTCCCAGGTCGTCGGGGCGCTGCGGGACTGCATCGCGCGCGGCGTCAGGGCTGTCATCATCGAGACGGCGGGATTCGGGGAAGCCGGTGAGGCCGGGAAGCGGGAGGAACAGGTCATCGCCCGTCTCGCCAGCGAGTCCGGCACCCGCGTGATGGGGCCGAACAGCGTCGGCACCATCGATACGCACACCCCTTTCGACGCCAGCCTAGGACGTCTCAACGAGGTCTTCCTTCCCCACGGCGAACTGCGCACCGGCAAGGCCGGGTTCATCGGGCAGACCGGCCTCTTCACCGGGGTGTTCCTGCCGCTGCTCAATGAAGAGATCGGCATCAGCAAGATCGCCTGTCTCGGCAACAAGTGCGACGTCGACGAGAGCGATATGCTGGACCACTTCGGCCGGGACGAACATACCTCGTTCATCGGCATGTACCTGGAGAGCATCAAGAACGGGCGGCGTTTCCTGGACATCGCCCGGAGCATCCTGCCCCAAAAGCCCATCATCGTGCTCAAGTCCGCCGTGACCGAACGCGGCGCCCGGATGTCGGCTTCCCATACCGGTTCCATTGCCGGAGAAGACCACGTCTACGAGGCCGCCTTCCGGCAGACGGGCATCATCCGGGTGGCCTCCTTTGAAGAACTCTGGTCCCGCGCCCGGGCTTTCGTCCATGCGCCGCTGCCGAAGGGCAACCGCGTGGCCATCATCAACCTGGCCGGCTCCGGCTGCGTGACCGCCGTCGACGCCTGTATCCGTCACGGCCTGAAGATCGCCGACCTTTCCCCGGAGACCATCAGTAAATGCCGAACCGTATATCCGGACTGGTGGCCGGTGGGCAGCCCCATCGACCTGTGGACGGCCATCGAGGCCAGCGGCTTCGAGAAGGCCTACGCTGCGGTGACCCGTGCCGCCCTGGAAGACGAAGGGGTGGACGCAGCCGTGGTCATCGGCGGGGCGGTGCAGTGGCTGCCCGGCCTGGACCTGCCGGGGCTGTTTGCGGACATCGCCCGGGACTTCCCGGAAAAACCCTTCTTCGCCGTCAATCCCCTCGGCGACCGGGAGGTGTTCCTTCGCCTGCACCGGGCGCTGCTGAAGTCCGGTATCCCTTCCTACTCCGACGACGCCGACGCCATCGCCTCTCTGGCCGCGATGTGGCGGTACAGGATGGCAAGGGAGCGAAGGTATAGCAAAGAGTAGAGATCACAAATCAGAAACGGGGACGGGCGCCAGAGCCGAAAAACACCAACTCTTGACCTGAAAACCCGGGCAGCGAGATTAAAGCTAAGAGAGCAAAGGTGTCGTCTCCGCACCAGCAATCCGGGTAGCGCGGGGCTCCGTGCCCGCGACGAAACCAGTGTTTCTCAACTATGAACCCAGGATAGTGCGGGCATCTTGCCCGCGGACCGGCAGGGACGCCGTTATCAAGCCGGGCACCCGGCTAGTCAAGGAAATAGAAGCGGAAAATCCAACATGAAAACCAGCCTCCCCGAACGGCGCATCGCGGCTTTCTGGGAAAAGCACGCGGCGGAGCTGAGCGGGCTGGAAACGGAGGAGGACGGCCCTGTCTGCATCATGTTCCCCGGCCGCCTCAATGATGATCACGGCGCCGATTTCCGCGACGCCATCCTCGGCACCCGCCACGGCCTGACGATCGGGGACATCGAAATCCACACCGCTTCCGGCGGCTGGTGGGAGCATCGCCACCACCGAGACCCGGCTTACAACCGGGTCATCCTCCATGTCGTCGGACGGCACGACAGCGGCCGGACGGCGGAATTACAGAACGGGCGGACCGTCCCGACACTGACGATCGGGCGTTATCTTGAACCCGTTGAAAAAAGCCAGCATCACAGCCTTGATACCACCGGATTGCTGCCCTGCCGGAGAAACGGGAAACCGGATCTTTCGGTCATCGGCAGCATCCTCGATACGGCAGGGGAAACACGCTTCCGGTTCAAGACGGACACATTCCGCCGGGAGCTGGCGGCGGAAGACCCCGCGCAGGTCATGTACCGGGCGTTCATGGGAGCGCTCGGGTACCGCCGCAACCGGGAACCGATGCGCCGTCTCGCCGGGGCCATACCTTGGCAGCATCTGGCGGCGGCCGGTGAAGGACTCCCCGACGACAAGCGCCTGGCGCAGTGGCAGGGACTGCTCCTGGGGTGCGCAGGGCTCCTTCCCTCCCAGCGCCGGCTGCGCACCGGCGGCAGTCGCGATGACCGGGTGGACATGCTCGAGCAGGCATGGCGCACCCACGGCGGCGCACCGGCACTCTCCGAGCCGGACTGGCACTTCTCGCGGGTCAGGCCGGGCAACTACCCGGTTCGGCGGATCGCCGCCATGAGTTACCTGATGTTGAAATCGGGCAGGGACGGCGGTTTCTCCGGACTGGTGAACTCACTCGGAGGCAGCACGCCCAGGGAAACAATGCGGTCCCTGACGGTACCGGCGCCGGGATACTGGGGACAGTACCTGGACTTCGGTCAGGGGGCGATAAAACCCGCGCCGGCACTGTGCGGTCCCGGCCGCGCCGCTGACATCGTACTGAACGTGCTGCTGCCCTTCCATGCCGCCTGCCTGGAAGGGTTAAACGCCGAAGCGGCACCCGTGCTTAAACTATACCGGACGTTCCCCGCCCTTGAAGATAATGCCATCCTGCGGGAAATGCGTGGCCGGCTGGGACTATCAACTCCCCTGGTGACAACGGCCGCCCGGCAACAGGGACTGCTCCACATCCATCATACCTGGTGTGCGGCGGGACGGTGCGATGAGTGTCCGCTCGGTGCGGGGCGGATCAGTCCCCCAGGTAGCCGACCACTTCGGTCAGGGAGGATATCCGGGGGCAGTCGGTGACGCCGCTGTGAAAGTCCGTGCGGTCGATGAGGACGGGCGTCATGCCAGCTTCGCGGGAGCCGGTCACATCGATGTCGTACTGATCGCCGACAAAGATGGACTTCGACGCCGAAACGCCGATCTCCTTCAGGGCGGCTTTGAAAATGACCGGGCTCGGCTTGGTCGCGCCGGCCTGGCGGGACGTCATGATGACGTCGAGGCGGTCGTAAAGGCCGAGTTTTTCCAGCGTATCGCTCATATCGTAGTCGACGTTTGAGATCAGTCCGAGCTTGACGCCGCGTTCACCGAGTTCCTCGAAGGCCGGCATAACATCGTCGAACAGGACGAGGTTCGTGCTGCGGGACTGGGCTTTCTTGAGGACTTCCGGGACGATATCGCGGGGAACCTCCAGTCCGGCTTCCTGGAAGAGTATCTCGTGGTGGCGGACGTAGAGGGCGAACCGTTCGTCGGCGGACCGCAGCCCCATCGGCCGGTTGGCCATGGCCTGGTAGATGAACTCGTCCGCGGCGACGATGGGTTGGACGAGCATGGCGGCATCAGCGTCGATATCGAAGTCGTTGAGCGCGCCGGCGATGATCTCCTCGCGCGGCGGGTCATATTTCACAAGCGTCTGGAAGAGGTCGAAAAAGACAGCCTCTTTCATGGTGTATCGTTTCCTCCTGCACACATATTGTAGGGGAGCAGGCGAACGATGTAAAGGACGCATGAGTCAAAAGTCAAAGGTCAACAGTCAGAAGTTAATAGTTAAAAGTGCAGGTTAAAGATAAGAACTTTCCGGGCAGTGTTCTCGACGAAGAGCGCGCTTTACAGCCCGTCGCGATGTCTTAGCAGTGTAGGCCCGAAGCAATCTATCTCAGTTGTCATGCGGAAAACCGAAGCATATCGGGGAGGCTAGCCATCTTGCAGGAACAACAAGTTGACCGCCCGGCCCCGATATCCTTCGCTGCACTCAGGAAGACAACATATTTCGCACTGGGGACTATCATCCTGTCAGCCCCACCCCGGGTAGCGCGGGCATCTTACCCTCGGCCGGTTCCCCTCGCCCGCCGAACTCTATTCTCGTTTTCAAGCAGAATGATAGTCACGCGGCGATGAACGGAGCAGGTTTCTCCGCCATCGTACCTGGATCCCGTTTTACAACGGGATGCAGACCCTGGCTTCCTTTAAAGACTCTCTTAAACCCAGCTTTTATGGAAGGACTCCGCCCAGGTCAGTTTTGACTTTTAAATTCCCCATACACATAACTACGGATTGACGTTATCAGCCCGTTCAAGCTATAATTGCAACCGGGTGCAATAACGATGAGTTGTCTGTTAACACTGAAACAAAAAGGCATGCGGCTGACCCCGCAGAGGCGCCTGATCATCGACCTTATCCACGAGAGGGCCTCCCATCTGACCGCGGAGGAGATCATCCATCATGTCCAGGAACAGATGCCGGGCATCAACAAGTCCACGGTCTACCGGACGCTGGACGTGCTGGAAAAGTCCGGCTGCGTTTACAAGAGCGAACTGGACAACCAGGTCATCTACCACCACGCCGACGAAGGCCACCACCACCACCTGACCTGCGAACGGTGCGGCCGGACCCTGGAATGCAGCGAGGACGTCACCGCCCAACTGGAGAAAGACCTGGAAAAGAAGTACGGCTTCCACGCCCACCTGCAGCACCTCGTCATCGGGGGCGTGTGCCGGGCCTGCCGCGAGAAGGAACGCTAGGCCCCTCTTTTTTTCGTCGCTTATTGCAACTGGTTGCATCTAGAAACCCCCGGTGGGCCGAAAAGTCCCGCCGACAAATGCACATTATAAAAGGAAAAACGGCATGAACAGAGAGAAACCGCGCCAGGAGATAGAAGACGCCATCACCGCCGGTGACGGACGGCGGTTGCTGGAGATCAGCGGCCTGCTCCACGGGCATTTCTGCCCCGGCTCCGCCATGGGCGTCCGGGCGGCCATGAAAGCGGTGCAGGAGATGAAGACCACCGCCACCGGCATGGAGGAGGTCATCGCCATCGTCGAGACCAACTCCTGCTTCGCGGACGGCGTCCAGATGGTCACCGGGTGCAGCCTCGGCAACAACGGGCTGATCTACCGGGACTTCGGAAAAACGGCGCTGGTACTGGTCCACCGCAGCGGCGAAGGCGTCCGCGTGACGATAAAAGCCGGGGCCAGTCCGGTGCAGCGCAATCCGGAAGCCGCCGGCCTGTATCAGAAAGTCATCGCGGAACGGCGCGGCACTCCGGAAGACGACGAGAGGCTGCGGCAATTATGGATCGACCTGTCGTTCGACATGATGGACATCCCGGATGAAGAACTGCTGACGGTGCAAAAAGTCACCACTGACGTCCCCGCCTATGCCAGGATGTTCGGCAGCGCGGTCTGCTCGGTCTGCGGCGAAAGCATCATGGAACCCCGGGCGCGGATGAAGGACGGCAAGCCAATCTGCCTGGGCTGTTCCACCGAAGAGTATTACGAACTCAACGGCAACGGCATGCACATCCTGCGGCGCGCTTAAAACATCTCCCTATCACTGACTGAAAGGACGAACTTCATGAACACCCGGGTTTTAAAAACCAGCACAGTCATCCTTGTGATTATCCTGGCCGTCACGGGGATCGTGACCGGCTGTGGAGAAGCAGAGACGACCGCACAGACCACTACCGCGACGACGCCCGTAGTGACGGCGCCGGCGCAAATCGATTCCTACACCATCGCCGATTCTACCGGCGACTGGGGATATCCCTCCCCGTTCGCGCACTACTCCCGCGGTCCCGGCTACATCCGCATGAGCTTCGTCCTCGAGACGCTCGTCTGGAAGGACCAGACGGAGTTCGTGCCGCAACTGGCTAAATCCTGGACCTATAATGAAGCGGATACATCCTATACGTTCGAGCTCCAGGAAAACGTGACCTGGCACGACGGCACGCCGTTCACCGCGGATGATGTCGTCTTCACCTTCACCTACACAGAAGAACACCCCTACCAGTGGGTGGACAACGGTATCGTCGAATCCGCCGAAGCCCTGGGCAGCCATACCGTCAAACTGTACCTGAGCAAACCCTACGCGCCCTTCTTCCAGGACGTGGCCGGCGCTCAGCCGATCATGCCGAAACACATCTGGGAAACCGTGGCTGTTCCGGAGGAGTTCCTTGGCGCGGAGGCGGTCATCGGCACCGGCCCGTATACCCTGGCGGACTACAGCAAGGAGCACGGAACGTACCAGTACAAAGCGTATGATAACTATTACCTCGGAACGCCGGCGGTCAAGGAACTCCGCTTCGTGAAGATCAGCGCGGAGATGAATCCGGCGGCGCTGAAAGACGGCACCGTAAACGCGGCGAGCATCCCGGCTGAGGTCGTTGAAGATATCCGCGGCGAGGGCTTCACCGTCATCACGGACGACCCCAACTGGAACGCCAAGCTGACTATCAACCACACCAAAGCGCCGCTCGACAGCCGCGAGTTCCGGCAGGCGCTGGCCTATGCCATCGACCGGGAGGCCCTCGTGCAGGTGGTCCTGCGCGGTA
This sequence comes from uncultured Dehalococcoidaceae bacterium, assembly GCA_964595455.1. Classification (GTDB taxonomy): domain Bacteria; phylum Chloroflexota; class Dehalococcoidia; order Dehalococcoidales; family RBG-16-60-22; genus DAOUEG01. The sequence continues at coordinate 28,017 of CAZQQL010000023.1, read as the reverse complement.
ACGGCGTCCCCGGGAGCACAGGGCTCATGCCGCCGACCAGCGTCTGGTATAATCCCGATACGCCGCAGTTCAGCTACGACCTGATAAAAGCCAGCGAACTGCTCGAAGGCCTCGGCTATACCCGCGACGGCGAATATTATGTCAAGGATGGCGCTCCCCTGCGACTGAGCCTCATCGCCGCGGCGGACTACAAGGACCTCGGTAACTTCATCGCCAATGCATTGGAAGCAGCCGGCATCGATATCGATTTCCAGACGATGGAATCGAAAACCGTCGACTCGAAGGTGGAATCCTGGGACTTCGACCTCTCCATCTACGGGCACGGCGGCATCTTCGAAGCCTCCATCCTGCAGCGCGTCATCATCGGGAGTGGTTTCAATTCCGCGCGTTACACCGCCAACGAGGAATTAACGTCGCTCTGTAAACAGCAGTTGACCGAGATGGACCCGGCGGTGAGAAAAGACATGGTATATCATATTCAGGAGCTCTATGCGGAGGACATGCCCGCCCTCACCCTCTACTACCCGACGTCCTACTGGGCATTCAACCCGGAACTGGAACTGCACTATACGATGGACGGCGTGGCAATAGGCGTGCCGATAGCGCTGAACCGGATGGACTTCGTACGATAGAGCAAAGATGAGAAACAAAAATCAGAAAACAACCCTTCCGGGTAGCGAGGGACTCCGTGCCCGTGGACCGGCAGGGACGCCGGTCCCACCCGATCAGTAAACAGAAGCCGAAGAAACCACGGTGTAACCAATCTGTCGCCTCCCTTTTAGGCAGGTGGGTGGGTTTAAGGAAAAAAGCATGAACTACGAACCAATACAGGTAACCCCCGTGGGAACAGTAAAAAATAACTCCCATGATGCAAGCTGGGGTGGGAAGCTGGGCAAACTCACCTGGCGGGAACGCGCGGCACGGATGAAGGCGCAGGGTGACTCAGTTTCGGAAATAATTCTCGACGGCGTACCGGAAGAGACCCTGGACAACATCGAGGACTACTCCCACATCACCGTCATCTACTGGGCGCACCTGGTGCCCCCGGAACGGCGTTCCGTGACGAAGGTGCACCCCATCGGCAATCCGGATTTCCCGCTCGTCGGGGTGTACGCAACCGGCAGCCCGGTGCGGCCCAATTCCATCCTGGTGACCACGGTGCGGCTGCTGGAACGGAACGGCAATACACTCAGGGTGACCGGCCTGGACGCCCTGGACGGCAGCCCGGTGCTGGACATCAAACCCTACGCGCCGCCCCGCGGGGAACTGCTGCAGGCGCGCGTTCCCGCCTGGATGCAGCGCGTCAACGATGAGTTCGACGAAGCCGCCGGAAAAGAATGAGAAAGGACGAGGCGGAGGATGACGGCGGGACGTAACCTGGCTTCCTGCGGGATAGCCTTTCTCTTCATACTCTTGTTGAACTTCGCGCTGCCGAGGCTGATGCCCGGCGACCCGCTGCAGGCCATCTACGGTGACGAAGCACTCATCGCCATGACGCCGGACCTCAAGGCGCGGCTCATCGAGCGTTTCTCCCTGGACGAGTCCCTGCCGGAGCAGTTCGGTTCCTACATCACCACGTTGTTCACCGGCGACCTCGGGCACTCCTACTACTACAATGCTCCCGTCTTCGACGTTATCATCGGTCATTTACCGTGGACGCTGCTTGTCGTAGGGACGTCGCTTATTCTCTCGACGCTTATCGGCGTACTGCTGGGGATAGAGTCCGGCTGGCGGCGCAGTTCGAAAACGGACCGGGCGATGATGGCCGGCCTGATGGGACTGAACGGCTTCCCGGACTTCTTCCTGGGGCTGGTACTGCTCATCGTGTTCGGGGTGACGCTGGGCATTGCCCCGCTTTCCGGGGCGCTGACGCCCTATTCCGGTTTGACCGGCCTGGCGCTGGTCCAGGACGTGCTGCGGCACATGGCCCTGCCGGTCGCCGCTTTGACCCTGGCGAACGTCTCCGGCGTCTACCTGCTGACCCGTAACACGATGGTGTCCGTCCTCAAAGCCCCGTTCATGAAGACGGCAGACGCCAAGGGCCTGACGCCGGCCGTGCAGAAATACCGGCATGCCGGCAGGAATTCCCTGCTGCCCGTCGTCACCGTCACCGGCATCCACCTGGGGCGCGTCGTCACGGGGGCGCTGCTCGTGGAGACGGTCTTTGCCTATCCGGGCATCGGGCAGCTTACCTACCAGGCATTGATGGCACGGGACTACCCGGTCATCCAGGGTATCTTCCTGCTGGTGGCGATAGCCGTCCTGCTTGCTAACCTGGTGGTGGACACGATCTACCCGCGTCTCGATCCGAGAGTCCGTTATGCATATCAGCGTTAAGAAAGAGATTACCGGAAGTTCTACCGGAAAAACGGGCGTTATCATCCTGCTCATCATGGCGGCGCTGGCCGTCCTGGCCCCGGTTGTAACCGGGCATGAGCCGGGAACTCAGTCCGCGGCTTCCCTGGTGGCGCCGTCCACACAGCACTGGCTCGGGACGAACCATGTGGGGCAGGACATCTGGAGCCAGTTGCTCTACGGAGCCCGGGTCTCGCTGGCGGTGGGTTTCGGCGTGGGCGCGCTCAGCCTGGCGCTCAGCGTCGTTTTCGGGGTTTCGGCGGCACTCATCGGCGGCTGGTACGACCGCATCATCATGCGCATCGTGGATGCTTTCATCATCATCCCGGTTATCATCGTCGTCATCCTCGTCGCCGCGTACCTCCGTCCCGGCATCGGCGTGCTCGTCCTGCTCCTGTCGGCGCTGGGGTGGCAGCCGGGAGCGAGGGTGGTACGCGCCCAGACGCTTTCCCTGAAAGAGCAGGGACACATCGCCGCCGCGCGGATGTTCGGGGCGGGGATGCTGTACGTAGCCCGGCGGCATATCATCCCTGACCTCGGGCCGGTCCTCTTCGTCGAGTTCATCCACGGCGTCCGGCGCGCGGTGTTCATGGAAGCCGGGCTGGCTTTCCTGGGCATCGGCGATCCCGGCCTGGTAAGCTGGGGCACCATGATGCGGGACGCCATGAGGTTCACCTACCTGGACGTCTGGATGTGGTGGCTGGTACCGGCGGGCGTCATGCTCTCCCTGACCATCATCGCCCTGACGTTCATCGGCCATGCCGCCGAGACCGTCCTCGACCCAAGACTGCGAGGTGAAGCCGTTGCTTGAGATACGCGACCTCCACGCGAGGTATGGAACAGACGCCGTGCTCAACGGTATCGACCTGAAGCTGGGCAGGGGAGACAGCCTGGCTATCATCGGCGAGTCCGGTACCGGCAAGACGACGCTCGGCATGTGCATCATGCGCCTGACCGAGGCCAATTTGCGCGGCAGAATAACCTTCGACGGCCTGGACGTCCTGTCGCTGCCGGATGATGAAGTCCGCAGACTCCGCTGGGACCGCATTTCCATGGTCTTCCAGAACGTCAATAACGTGCTCAATCCGCTGCACAGTGTACTCGACCAGGTGGCCGAACCGATGATGGAACACGACCTGTATGACAAGAAATCAGCCATCCGGCGGGCCGGGGAACTGCTGGAGCGCTTCGGGCTGCCGGAACGGTTGTTCAGGGCCTACTCCCACCAATTGAGCGGCGGCGAACAGCAGCGGGTACTGCTGGCGATGGCTTATGCCAACGACCCCGATCTCGTCATCATGGACGAGCCGCTTTCCTCGCTGGACGTTACGACCCGCAACGAACTGGCATCAATCATCGCCTCTGATAAAGACCGGGCAAAGCTGGTCATCACCCACGACCTGGATACGGCGGGAAGACTGGCACGGAACACGGCTGTGCTCTACGGTGGTCGCATCCTGGAATACGGCCCGACCGATGAAGTACTGGCTGAGCCGCGCCACCCGTACACCCGTGCGCTGGTCCGTTCCTACCCCAACATGACCACTGTCAAGGACCTCCAGGGCATCAAGGGACGCATGACGAGGCCGGTCGGCGGGTGCCCCTTCCATCCCCGATGCACCCAGGCCTGGCCGTCCTGCGCTGACTCGGTACCGGAACTGGCCGGCGGCAACGGCAGGAAGGTCGCCTGCCACCGGGGCGGTATCGTGACGCTGCTTTCGGTCAACGGTCTTTCAATCTTCTACGATGGTTTCAAGGCGGTGGACTCGGTTGACCTTGACGTCAGGTCTGGGGAAACGGTAGCCGTGGTGGGCCAGAGCGGCTCGGGTAAGACGACGCTCGCAAAAAGCATCATCGGCCTGCTGAAACCATCGTCCGGGCGGATCACGGTGGAAGGCGAAGCAGCGGGCAAGGACTATTTCAAACGGGTTCAGATGATATTCCAGAACCCCGGGGAATCGCTCAGCCACCGGCTTTCCGTTGTCGAGCTGGTCATGGAACCGCTGGACGTGCAGAGCATCGGGAACAAATCTGAGAGGCGGGAAAAAGCGGTGAAAGCCATCGGGGAGGCGCAGTTGCCGCAGACCGAGGCTTTCCTGACGACCTATCCGCACCACCTCAGCGGCGGGGAACTGCAGCGAGTAGCCATCGCCCGGGCGCTGGTGCTGGACCCGGAACTGCTTATCGCCGATGAGCCGACGGCCTTCCTGGACGCCAGCCTGAGCGCTAAAATCCTCAAGCTGTTGCTGGAACTCCAGGAAAAGAGGGGGCTGAGCATCCTGTTCATCACGCATGATATTGCGGCGGCGAGAAAGGTCAGCGACCGGATCGCAGTGATGGAGGCGGGAAGAATCATTGAAACAGGAACGGCAAGCCGGCTCACCGCCTCCCCCGCCATGGAGTATACGCGGCGGTTGCTGGAGGCGGCGGCCCGGTTGTATAGGGATTAAATACGGCGCCAGCGGAGGGATCATTCGAACCAGAGGAAGTAAACGCAATACCCCACGGCGAGACCCACGATTACGTAAAGAAGCCGCGAAAGCGTATTGGTCTGCCCGAAGTTCATGCCCCCCGCGACCACCGCCACGAGGTCAAGTTTGAATAATCCCACCAGCAGCCAGTTAACAGCGCCGAGAAATACCAGAGCTAAAGACAAAATCTGCCACCATGCTAAATCCATGGTCATCCTCCCCACACGTTTTACCAACATGGTAATGCAGGCCGGAGCGGCCACCAATACGCATTTTCACTCAACTTGTTTTGTTACGGTACTAGGCGGACAATCCGGAAAATACTAGAGCACCTACCTGTAAATGAAGTCATACGTAGTTGCCGGGTTTCGCTGGTGAAAAGCGGACCCACCTGGCAGACCGGGCTCACTGTTTCAGTGCTGCGTCAGCCTTTTCCAGCCAGGCTGGAATATCGATATGCTGCGGGCAGCGGTCAAGGCATTGCCCGCATGCCACGCAGTTATCAGCCCGCTGCTCCGGTTTGAGGCTCCAGGGAGTGTCCCCGTACACCATGCCGGCTATTTGTTTCTCACCGTACATCGTCATCTCCCCGTAGGCCTTGAAAATCCTCGGGATCTCCACGCCGTTGGGGCATGGCATGCAGTAGTGGCACCCGGTACAGGGTATAGGACAGGAGTCCAGATACGCCTGTCGGACGCGACTGATGACCGCCAGTTCCTCGCCGGTCATGACGCTGTTGCCGCCCCGTTCCGCGATGTCCACGTTTTCCTCGACCTGTTCCATGGTGCTCATGCCGCTGAGAAGGAACGTTATCTCAGGATGCGACCAGACCCAGCGCAATCCCCATTCCGCCGGGCTGCGGCTGTCGGGCGCTGTCGCCCAGGCGTCGATGACGGCTTTCGGCGGCCGTCCGGCAAGCTGTCCGCCGCGCAGGGGCTCCATGACGATGACGCCGAGCCCTTTCTCCGCCGCGTACTTCACGCCCTCGAGCCCGGCCTGGTATTCCTCGTCCATGTAGTTGAACTGGACCTGGCAGAACGTCCAGTTATCATAGGCGTCCACGACAGTCTTGAAGTACTCCAGGTCGCCGTGGAAGGAAAAACCCAGGTGCTCCAGCCGCCCTTCCGCGACCTTGTTCTCCAGCCAGGGAATAACGCCCATGTCCCGCAGATGCTCAAACTCCGGCCGGTGCAGTCCGTGGAGCAGGTAGAAGTCTATCTTGTCCGTCCGCAGCCGTTTGAGCTGCTGCTCGAAGGCGCCGTCGAAGTCATCCCGTGACTTTACCTGCATAGCCGGGAACTTGGTAGCCAGCTTGATCCGTTCACGGTACCCGTTCTGCAGCGCCAGCCCCACCGCGACCTCGGAATTACCGCCGTGGTAAAAGTACGCCGTATCCAGGTAGTTGACCCCGCTATCGATGGCGTAACGTATCATCCGGACGGCTTCCGGAAAATCCACGTCAGCCTGGCTGTTTCCGATGACAGGCAGGCGCATCGCGCCGAACCCCAGGGCGGAAGGCTTCCAGTCCAGGCCGGGAAAACTGCGGTATTGCATTATGTTTTGCTCCTCTGAGTTGGTAAGTGAAAAAAGTATATCATGTACGATGGGAAACTTAAAACTCAAAACTTAAAAGTGACCCGATGATCTCTGTTCCGAGTTTCGAGAATTGATTGTTGGTTTCCCAGCAGGCCTACCGCACCGCCTGAAGGTCCACGGTAATCGAAGTGTAGTACAGCGTCGTGATCCCTTCAAAACCGCTGTCGGTGCCGACGAATACCCACAGGTTGCCGTCCCTGTCCGTCGTCATCTCCAGTGGATTATCGGTGTTGTTGAGTGTCTTCAGTTCATAGGTATCGGAAAATTCATCGGAACTCTTCGCAATGTCCCCGATGCGTACGGCATTGGCCCCGTCATTATTTTGATTACCTTTGTCCGCATTCAGCCGGTAGTACGGGGTATCGCCTTCGATGACGGAAATCGGCGCCGGTTCCACCGGGGCCGCTCCGACCTTCACCCATACGGACTCCCCCGGCGCCCCGCCGATACCCACGGCGCCCGCAGGAGCATTGGTGGCCAGCTCCACCGCAAACCTCACATGGTAGACGGTATCCGATCTCAACCCTTCTATCTGTTTCTTGATGTACATGAACAGGTCATCGCTGCTGTTACGCCCGCTCAGCATGAGGCCGCTGCCTCCGAGACCTTCAGGAAGGCCGGTATGTTCAAACTTAAGATCGTAGGATTCCCAGTCATTGACGGGTAGATCGGTGAAATCGCCGGTCCAGCCCTCGGCGTCGCTCTCGAACGTGTAGGTGACGTTTCTCTGTTCATCTCCGCCGCTGCAGCCGGCCAGCGGCAGGACCACTAAGGCGGCAAGAGCCGTCCAGAGTGTCAAACTCAATAGTAGCTTCATCGTTATCCGGTCCCTCCGTAAGTTATGATAGCATCCCTTACTCAGGATAACGAAATCACGCCCGCCGGGTTAGCCCGCGTCCCGGACCGGGACGGACCTCCGTTCCCTCAAAAGCCGCTCAACACTCTGATGTTCTCCCAGGCTTTCTCACGCGCTTCCGCCACGTTCAAGGCCAGGCGGCGGGAGTATTCTTCATGGCCCTGCCATACCTCATCGACGAGGGAAAAACAACGGCCGTTGGTGGAATTGGTGATATTGCAGATGTACGGCTCCAGCCCCAGAGTCTTCATCACGCCGGGTACCCGCGGTCCCACCGTGCCGACCAGTGCTACCAGCGGCACTCCCTGCACCGAAGCGAATATCTCCGCATGGAGCCGCGTCCCGATGAAGAGATCGCACTGCCCGATCGCGGCCATCGTCTCTTCCAGGGTCATTTCTTCTTCGATGCAGCGGGCTGATTCCCTGTTCTTCATCCGGCTGTGGATTTCCCTGATGCTGACCCGGTCGTCGTCATTGGCGGCCAGGCAGTTCGGGACGAAGACCAGGCTGGCGGCATAGTTCTCGGCCAGACGGTCGCAGAGCTTGGCCATCGTCGTGAAATAAGTGTCCGTCAGAAGTTCCTTGTTCTTCTTGTTTACCCTGTACCAGAGGCCGATGGAACAGTACCCGGTCCCAGGCCCGGCAAACGGGGCCGGGGATGCGGTGATTCCGATGACCGGCCGGGAGGACGGCGCCGGAACGACCCGTTCTTCCGGGTCAAGCAGAAATGCAGGGTCCGCTGCCATGTGAACGTCCGGACGAGTCACCTCCAGTTCGGTCAGGAAATCGCGGCTGTATTCTTCCCGCAGGGTAATTACCTTTACCTGGTTCAGGAAGTACCTGGTCATCCGCCGGACGATGGGATGTTCCACCGGTCCCATGGACTGCGCGTACAACATGACCGGTATGCCGAGTACGAGCCTGAAAAGCGTAATGAGAAAGAAGCTGTAGTACATCGGCCAGCGGCCGACATAGTCGCTGAAATCTATACCACTGACGATCACAAACCCGTTGTAGTCCTGCAGCGGTGAGTGGAACCTCTTGCCGGAGAGCCGGCAGTACACTCTTTTCAGCGCCTGTCCCGCCAGCGTCGCGGCCGCGGATGATGCCATCCTCAAGATGTTAATTTCATGGCGGGACCACGGCGTGCGGATGACCTCGATGCCTTCCCGGGCATACACGCGGACATCCTCCTCATAGTTATGAGAAAGCAGCGAAAAACCGATATCAGCGCCGGCATCCCTCAGGGCCCTGACCGTGCCCTTGATCCGGGCCTGGTCGCCGCGATTATGTGGATTGATGCTCCCGCCCAACAAATATCGTTTCACGTTACCTCTGCTTGAGAACAGCCAGATTGTTGGATTCATACGTCCGGACATAGGCCGGATTGTCCCCCGCTTCCAACATCGTCATTTTGTCCATGGTCTCGCGGGTAAATGAAGTATAGATGCCCTCCTCGTGGAGGCCCGGCCGGTTGATGATGACCCACACGAAATTGTCAAAGTCTATGGAGTCCACCAGCAGAGACGTGTCCATCCCCAGCGTATTCTGCACGGAATAGATGGTCATGATGTTCGTCATGTACCCGATCACCTCTTCGCGGAAGCTGACGGTCTCAGCCAGCGCAAAGTCCTCCCTGCCGGCCGCCCCTCCGGCCCCCGGCGCCCGGGAATCCCAGAGCGTCGGATGAATAGTATAGATGTTGATAAAGGCGAAGGCCAGCACTAAAGCGACCGCCATCGCCTTGACGAACCGGCTGCGGAATTCGATGATGGCAAGCGCCACCGGCCCAATGGCGAACAGCCACCCGAAGGTGAGGAACCGGTCCCCGCCAATGGTAGGCGGCAGGAGATAATAACTCATTACCCCCACCACCCCGCAGAGCGCGAGGTACACGGTAAAAACCCGCGTTTCCAGGTGGCCGTCCCGCTTCTTGCTCAAAGAACGCCAGATGAGGACCAGGCCGAACACAGCATAGGCGGCATACGAACCGTAAATGAGGACATAGTACCGGAGCGAGGGCAGCGATGAAAGCCCGCCTTCACCCTGGGCCAGGATGGTCCGGATGCCCCAGGTACTCGGGTCGAGGACATTGGATACGTAGAACATCAGAACCTGGACGGGCTGGTCGATGTTTATCATCCAGTACGTCAGCGTGCCGACCGCCGCTATGATGATGATGGAAAGATTCACCCTCTCTCCTGTCAGACTGGGGAACAAAGACGGTCCGGGTTTGTGGGAAAACACGGTGAATACCCAGTAGACAAGCAGGATTACGATCAGCATGACGCTGGTCAGGTGGTGCGCCAGTATCGTCCCGGCCAGGCAGAGCAGGGCCAGCGCCCGGTAGGCGAAGGGTGTCTCCGCGGACCGCGAAGCCACGTAAAAATACACGCAGCCGAGCGCCAGGACGATGGCTATCGTCTCCCGTACGAACAGCGAACCGAACAGGATATGGTGCTGCATGACGGCGTAAAGAAGGGCGGCCAGCAGGGCAGCCCTCTCTTTCTTGAAGAGAAAGCGCACTACCAGGTAAATGAGCGGGATGCCGATGACGCCGAGCACGGACGGCAGCCACTTGGCCGTATCGAAGTAGTCCAGGCCGCTGACGAGCGAGAACTGCGCCGCAAGGATATGTATCATCGGGAAAAAAGACGTGATCTGCACGTAGTCGTCCACACCGCCGACCCGACCGCTCTCCATAATCGCGCGGAGGGATGCCAGGTCGAAGTAGGAGTCCGAACCGTACAAGCTAAACGTAGGTATCTGGTAGATGAAATGAAAGATCAGCGCCGCCGCCATGATCTCGATGAGCACCACCTTGTTGAACCCCGGAGAGGCAGCCACTCCCAGGACCTGGTACAAGGCCGTCACTACCATGACCGCGATCGGGAGAAAGAAGAACACACTGCTCAGGGCGACCTGATAACGGACGCCGAGCAGGTAGATGACGAGCATGAGCGCCGCGCTGGTAAATATCAGGGTCGTACTCAATCTTCGATCGATGCTCATGGCAGTCACCTTTCCGCGGTCCGCCGCTGCGGGTCGACCGCTGTGTTCCGTATCACCCGGGAACTCTCTTCTTCATTTGCTTTTCCCCGCCGGAAGACCAAACGCGCCGCCTGTTTGAGCAGGTCCCTGTCATCAGCACCGATCCCCCGGAACAGGACGATAAAGACGGCGTAAGAGAGGGCGCCGGCGGCCAGCAGCGGCAGCAGACCGGACGCGGTAAACCTGTCCAGCGCAAAGACCACCGCTCCCATCATCAGGCTGGCCGCGACCGAGGGCAGCACCAGTTTCATCACCGGCAAGCGGAAACCGAACCGGCTCGTCGCCGCCCAGCCGGCCAGTGTCACCAGCCCGCCGACGAACAGGGTAATGGCGCCGGACCCGACAAAGCTCCAGACCGGGACGGCGGCGTAATTCAACGCGATGCTCAAAGCAAGGGCGGCCATCGTTATCAGGGCGCAGGTCCCCTGCCGGTTGATCGCGCCGAGGACATAGAACGTGGGACGGTTCATGGCCATGATAAGGCAGTTCCATATCAGTATCTGCAGCGCCAGCACGGAGTCTCCGAACCCGGGACCGTACAGGAACGGGATGATGTGCCCGGCCAGCACCGTCCCGCCGACGGACACCGGCAGGCTTATCATCACCAGGTACTTGAAGGACTTCTGGTAAGTGAAGTGCAGCATGGTGCGTGAATTGAGGAAATACCGTGATATCAGCGGCACCAGGGCGATCATGAAGTTCATCACCACAGGGCTGAAGGCCATGACGATCTGGTAGGCCGCATTGTAACCGCCTACCACTTCATCCCCCTTGATGGAGGAGAGGAGGATGGTGTCTATCCGGGGGTAGACGATGAACAGGGCGAAAACGCTGAACGGGGCGGCTTTGATGAGTGTCTGCCACAGGAACCCCCACTTGATGTAGAGCCGCGGCAGTACGAACTTCCGGGCGCTGATAATCATACTGACGACGAGGTTCAGGACGGCCGCCGCCAGGAACACGAGGGACAGCGCGACGAGGCCGTAGCCCAGCACCACGACCAGGAGGCCCGCGCCGGTCGTGAAAACGGCCTCCAGCGTCTCCAGCAGGGCATCCCATTCCATCTTCTCGAAAGCGCGGAAATTGGCCCGGTACAGGAAGGAAAAAGCGGTCACGACAGTATAGCCGCCGAAGATGTAAACCGCCAGCCGGGTGTCCTGTGGGTAGTCCATGACATTGATGGTCACGACCAGGGCGGCGAAAACGAGCGCCGAAAGGACCAGGCGGGCGAACGTAATACCGCCGACATACCGCGCTGACGAACCCGGATTGCGGGCGACTTCCCGCACCAGGTAATCATCCATGCCGAGGGAGATGACGATGCCGAAGAATGAAGTGAAGATGATGGCGAACGTGAATTGCCCCAGCACGCCGTCGCCAAGGACCCGGGCCACCCAGATGAACAGGAAGAACTTGCCCAGGGTGCTGATGATCCGGGCGGTGTTCAACACCAGCGTGTTCTTGGTAATTCTCCGTACTACGCTCACGCTTCCTCCGGACTTTCAATGGTCGTAAATGTCAGCCGTTTCATGGGAGTTCCGTTTGATAGCTCAGGCGCTGCATCTCCACCGATACTTCATCATAGACGACATCGAGCAGCGAGCCGTTCCCGGGCGTGTCCTGCCCTATCTCATAGAGCATCACGCCGCCATATTCTTCTTGAAAAAGATACTCTACTTTCTTTTCCACCAGTGACGGGCCGTTCCACCAGATGAGCCGGTCAGACGTCAGGACCTCGTTCTGGTCGTGCGTCGGCTCGAACGAGTCCACGATCCACCGATACTCGTACCCGTTGCCCGTCGCGTCCCGCCCGTAAAAAGGGATCCCCATGTTCAGCTTTTGACGGTCGATGCCCGTTCCCGCCCATAATTCCATCGAATCGACGCTCTCCTCATACGTGCTGTGATAGGGATATCCCTTTCCCGTGTACAGGTCATAGGTCATGAGGTTGATGAAATCCAGCTTTTCCGCCGTCTCCTTGTTGACGCATACACGGTTCGGATGGGCGGCGAGCGTGATCAACTTGTCAAGCGGGGCCAGCGCCTCGTAGAGTTCATCGATGAAAACCTTGTACAGGCGAGCGTCGCACTTGTTCTCATTGTCCACATCGATGCCATCGAGCCCGTAATCTTCGATAAGGTCCACCAGGTCATCGATCAGTTCCTTCCGCAGTTCCGGCGAAGCCCATATCTCGTTGAGGCTGCTGGTGTCCCAGGGACCTATCAGCGAGACGAGCACCGATACCCCGGCGCGATGGCCGGTCTCGACGACGGTCTCTATCTGGCGCCACCCGGCGTCCTCAGCTACCCGGAGCGTCGGGTCTTCCCCGGAGGTCACTTCCACGCCCTGCCAGATAAGGTGGGTCAGTCCCTCCAGGTCGAACTGTGACAGCCGTGAAAGGTGCCAGTGGGTGATATACCCCACGACGCGGAATACATGGTCGTCCGCCGGCGTCGTTTCTGCCGTTGTGTTGGTGGTGGCAGGAACGGGTGTCGTCGTTGTTTCTGTAAAGCTCGGTGTAGATGTCTCCGTTGCCGCCGAGGTTACCGTTATCATGGTCAGGTTATCGGAGGTGGTTTCGATCACCGCCGGGCTCGACGTCCGGAGACTAGAGTTCCCGGTCATCGTTGGTTCCGCGCCACCGGTACATCCCGGGAGGGCGACCGCAGAACACAGTACAGCGATTATCACCAGCATTCTACCAGCCTTCATGTGCGGCCCCATGGTTCTTCCTGCCGGTTTGTGGTGGTTGCCGGTTCCCCCGGCTGAGGACCACCCCTTCCCGGATGATTTCCCGGTAGTCCCGCCGGGCGGTCTCCAGGCAGTATTCGGTTTCCGCCAGGCGGCGGGCCCGTTCTGACATGGTTTCCAGGCCGCCGGCGTCCAGCGCCTTCAGTATACCGCCGGCTATTTCTTCTGATGTCGTATTCTTCAGGAAATATCCTGTTTCACCTTCGGAAATGATGTCTGCCACCGCCCCGACCGGCGTAGCCAGGACAGGAGTACCGCAGGCCAGTGCTTCCAGCAGGGTCGACGGCAGCCCTTCGCTCCGGGATGGCATGACGAGCAATCGGCAGCGGTTAAGCAGTCCGGGAATATCGCCGTACGGAACGCGCCCGGTGAGCTGCACGATCTCTTCGAGACCCGCCGAACGCACCTTCTGCCGGATGTCCTCGGCCAGCGGCCCGTCCCCGGTTATCAGGAACCGGATACCGCCATCATGGGCCAGGACGAGCGGGACGGCCTCCACCATTTCCCGGATGCCCTTTTCCGGGCTGAGACGGCCCACATACCCGACAATGCGCTCCCGCTCGGAGATCGGCTTCATGACCTTGAAGACGCCGGGGTCCACGTGCTGGCTCTGTCCCACGCGGCACTTGGCGGCGAAACGCTCCAGCCCCCAGCGGTTCACCAGCTCCGGGGAAAGGAGCACTATCCTGTCCGCCATGTGGCAGTTGATAGTGCGCAGCCATAACTGGACCGGGTTGAGGGGGTTCTCTTTCATCAGCGTTTCCCGTTGGAGGTCCCCGAGAAGGGTCAGAAAGACCGGCTTTCCCAGCAGCTTGGCTGTCACCATCGGCAGGACAAAGACATCTCCGCCCAGGAACACCCAGAAATCCGCCTTCCGGTTGGCCTGCAGTACCCGCCAGGCCATCTTGGCCTGGGAGATCGTCTGGAACAGGACATTGAAAACCGGATTGCGGCCGATGCGGTAGCCGGTGCGATAAAAAGAAACGTCTTTCCGGTTCAGGGCCGGCGCGATGACACTGATCCGCTCGACGAGCGGCAGCTGCACATCGATGACGCCGGATATGAAATCCGCCGGAAACGTGGAAAGAAGGCCGATGGAAGGTTTCCCGGCTGCCCCGAAGGAGGCGGCCGCCTCCAGGGCGCTGCTGACCTTGCGCGAGGTCACTTCCCGCGCCAGGTACCGTACGGCGAATTCCCGCGCCAGCCGTCCCATTGCTTTTCCCTGGTCGGGAGCGGTAAAAATGCGTTCCAGGGCGGCGGCGGCTTCGTGTTCCCGGTTGACAAGATAGCCTGTGGTGCCGTTGCGGATGATGTCAGATAGTCCCCCTACGTCTGTGGCGATGACCGGCGTCCCGCAGGACAGTGCTTCCTGGACCGAACTCGGCAGCCCTTCCGTCTCTGAAAAAAGGACGAGCGTGTCCGCGGCCGCCATGTATTTCGGGACTTTTTCATAGGCCACCCGCCCGAGGAACTTCACGTTGAAGGCCCCGGTCTCGGCGGCGAGTTTCTTCAGATTGTCCCGTTCCGGCCCGTCCCCGATGATGACCGTCCGGAAATCATAGTACCGGCCGAGACGGGCTGACAGCCTGATGAGCCAGTCCACCCGTTTCAGCTTGAACAGGCTCCCTACATAGAGGACGATCCGCTTGCCGGAGAGCCCGAGTTCTTTCCGCAGGTCATCGCGATCGCAGGGACGGTAGACATCGGTGTCGATGCCGGAAGGAATAACGTTGATATAGTCCGGGTGGAACCCCATACCGATGGACTGCAGCTTCAACTCCTGGCTCAACGCGATCAGCCGGGCGGACTTTCTGACAGCGTAACGGATAAAAGGCCTGGCGATGCCGAGCCTGCCGAACACCCGGTCATCAGACCCCATAAGGCCGATGACGTACGGCGTGTTGCCGCAGGCCAGGGCGCAGGCGAACCCTGCCGGAATCGTCCAGAAGGCATAAAACACATCGATGTCATAGGCCTGCTTGACCCGCTTAATCTCCGCCGCCATCCTGCTGAAGAACCGGGGTGTATTTAGTAGATCAAAGCCGCGTACCTGGGCCATCGGATAATTACGGAAAGGGTACGGGAACGGGTGGTGGATGAACGGGTCCGCGGCCATGTGGGGGTTGTCATGGTCCGTCGGGTAGATGACATGCACCTCGTGACGGCGGGCCAGGTCCTCGGCCTGCGCATAAACATGTTGCCCGGCATAGTCCCCCTGGAACCGTCTGAAGGAGGACGTAACGATACATAGTTTCATGAGATTGTTCCGACAATTTCATTCGTCCTGGCCGCCGGCATCCCCGGCGCTTTCCATGTCTCGTCCCCGCACCACTGCAGGACCTCCAGTACCTTGAGGCCATCGTATCCGGTCACCGGTGGGGGCGTACCTTGAGCGACGCTGTCCAGGAAGGCGCGGAGTTCGAGCTTCAGCGGCTCCCCGAAGGGCACCCGTATCTCCTTTACCACATATGACTCGTTTTCGGAGTAGCGGCTGTATTCGGTGACCCGCTGGTCGATGAGCGAAGCCCGGATATACTTCTTCCTCGTCGCTACGGTAAGTTCCCTGACCTTGAACGGCGTCAGCCAGTTGGTGGAAACCCTGGCAAGCGTCCCGTCCGCCATCTCGAAGCCGAGGATGGCGACGTCTTCATGCTCGATGATGTTACAGGATGTCAGGCTGAAAGCCTTTTTGAATTCCGACCCCGTCAGGTAGCGGATGAGGTCCACGTCATGCGTGGCAAGATCGATGATGATGCCGACGTCCTTGATACGCGGCGGAAACGGCCCGATGCGCGTGATCTCCATCAGGCTTACCGGCTCCCCGGCGATCTCCCGCCGCACCACCGACACAACCGGATTGAAGCGTTCCACGTGGCCGACCATGAGCGATACGTCATACCGTTCGCAGACGGCAACGATCTCCCGTGCGGATGGTATGTTGTCCGCCAGCGGCTTTTCCACCAGGATATTCGCCCCGCCGGCGGCAACCTCAAGGGCTACGTCCCGGTGAAGAGACGTCGGGACGACGATGCTGACGACGTCCGGCTGCTGTTCCATGAGTTCATGGATATCGCCGAAGCCGCGCGTCCCGTATCGTGCGCCGATGACTGAGGCACGTTCCGCGTTCAAATCCGCCACGCCGATGAGTTCTACACCGGAGAGTTCAGTATATATCCGGGCGTGATTCTCGCCCATCGCTCCAACGCCGATCACCGCTGCTTTCAACATAGGACAGTCCCCTTTCACGCGAGTCCGCCCCCCGCCTGCCGCGCCGCTGCACTGAGAGCCGCCAGATATAGTCGCGAAGAATGACCCAACTGGTATACAAGATAAACTTGTGGTACCTGATCTTGGACTTTTCCGCCCCGTATCGGGCGGGCATCGGGACGTTCATGGCCCTGACCCCGGCGGCGTTGAACTTGATGAGAAGGTCCGTCTCGAATGCATACCCCGGCTCGACGCGGTCCAGGTCCAGGCGCAGAAGGGCTTCCCGCGTGGCCGCCGTGTAGCCGTTAAGCGGATCGTTGATGTGCCGGTACCCGGAAGCTACCTTGATGATGTACGTCAGCAGCGTATTGCCGAAACGCCGCAGCGGCGGCATGGAACGGCTGTCCCCGGCCCGGCTGAGACGGTCGCCCTTGCAGTAGTCGGCCAGACCGTCGCATACGGGGTCGATGATCTGTTCCAGTATTGCCGGGTCCATCTGGCCGTCGCCGGCCATGATCACCACTACGTCCATACTTTCCTGGCAGGCCTTCTTGTAACCCGTCAGCATGGCAGCCCCGGCGCCGCGGTTCCGCTCGTGGCGGATGACCGTCAGACGCGGCTTACACAGGCCGGCCAGTATTTCGGAAGTTCGGTCCCGGCTGGCGTCATCGACGACGAAGATAGCATCGACAAAAGGCGGCATGGTCCGTACCACGTCCGCGATGAACCGCTCCTCGTTATAAGCCGGTACCACAACTCCGATGCGCTTTTCTTTATACAAGGGTCCCTCCCGCCGGTTTTTCGCCGGCTATCTCGTCATGTGAAATGTCCCGCACCCGGCGGGCCGGCACCCCCATCACAAGCGTGTACGGCGCAACGTCCCTGGTAACGACGCTCCCCGCGCCGACCATGCAGCCTTCCCCGAAGCGGACGCCTGGCAGCGCGATTGCCCCGATGCCGATACGTACGTATTTCTCCGTCGTGAAACCGGCCAGTTTCGTGCCGTGACCGGCGCGCCGGTGGGACATGACCGGGTCGTTGGCCCCGGCGAACCGGGGCGCAATGAACGTGTAATCCCCGATGGTGCAAAAACGGGTGATGTAGCACATGGACTGGATCCCCACATTGTCACCGATGACGGTCTGCCCTTCTACGGAAACGAGCGTGCCGATGTAGGTGTCATGGCCGATGATGGTACCGTCCCGGAGCACGCTGTTGTGCCCGACCGTGGAGTTCCGCCCGATGCGGCAGCCGGCGTAAATGACCGCCCCGCTGCGGATGACGGCGTTCGCCGCAATCTCGGTGAGGGCCGGCTCTCCGGCGCCTTCATGATAACCAAGGATGACGTTGGCGCCGATCACGGCCCCCGGAGCGATCCTTACGTACCGTCCGATGATGACGTTGGCGCCGATGGACGCGCCGGGATAGTTGCCGGCTTCATGGTCTCCTGTAATCCGGCCGGACCGGACCGATGCCTGCATGTTCATGAATTAGTGACCTCCCGGATGCTTTCGATGATGTACCGGATATCTTCCCGGCTCAGCGCCGGGTGCACCGGGAGGGAAACTACCTCCTGAGCGGCCTGTTCCGCCACCGGAAGAGAATCGTCATATCCGAGCTTCCGGTACAGCGGCTGCCGGTGGACCGGGGTGGGATAATAGACCTCCGTGGTGATACCGCGCTCGCCAAGCCTGGAACGGAAATCGTCCCGGCTTATACCGGAACCCCGCGTAACACGTATGGTGTACTGGTGGAATACGTGACCGGAACCCGGAGAAACGAACGGTACCTGGATTCCCGGAATGCCGGCCAGGCCCTCTGACAACTGCCGGGCGTTGGCCGCCCGGACGGCATTGAACTGCGGGAGGTGCCGGAGCTGGCAAATGCCGATGGCCGCTGCGATGTCCGTCATGCGCTGGTTATACCCGATGACCTCATGATGGTAGCGCCGGGTCTGGCCATGGTTCCGCAGCAGCCGCAGCCGGGCGTTTATCTCGTCGTCATCGGTGGTGATCATCCCGCCTTCACCGGTTGTCATGTTCTTGGTGGGATAGAATGAAAAGCAGCCGGTCCCGAAGCTCCCGGCGGTCTTGCCCAGGCACGCCGCCCCGTGGGCCTGGCAGGCGTCTTCAATCAAAGCGAGCCGATATGTCTCGGCAATAGCTTTCATCGCAACCATGTCGCACGACTGCCCGAAGAGGTGGACCGGGATCACGGCCCGCGTCCGGGGAGTTATCCTGTTAAGGACCTCATCCGGGTCGATATTAAAGGTGTCCGGCCTGATTTCCGCAAATACGGGTCTGGCGCCGGTTGAAAGAATGGCATTGGCGGTGGCGATGAACGTGAACGGGCTGGTGATCACCTCGTCTCCCGTTCCAATATCATAGGCGCTCAACGCCAGGCAAAGGGCCGCCGTGCCGGAACTGACGGCAACGGCATGGCGGACGTGTATGAAATCCGCAAAGTCTTGTTCGAACTGCGCCACCTTTGGCCCGGAAGCAAGGGTACCGGAACGGAGGACGGCATCTACTTCAGCTATTTCTTCCTCGCCGATAAGGGGCCTGGCCATGGATATTACCGGGACCTGACGCAGGGACATACGCATTGGCTCCCTTCCTGTTAATCATGTGTTATAGTACCCTGAGCAAACCGCAGGTAAAATAAGTACGAGTACCTATAGCTGGGTATGTGTATGCAGAATACAATTCGGATAACATCACCTGTAAAATACGGTGCATGGAATAAGAGGACGGGAGTTGCGTACCATGGAAATGAGACTATCCAGGGTGCTTATCGGCATCAACCTCTTGAGCGTATTGATGCTATTGCTCGTTTTCCTCGTTCCGGTAACGTGGCCGGGGGTGGTTGCTGGGATACCGTTTATCCTTTTCGGACCGGGATTTGCATTGCTCGCGGCGCTGGCGCCGTCACGGACGGCAATGAGCACAACGGAAAGAATAATCCTGGGCCTGGTAATCAGCATCGCCGTCACGCCGCTTCTGGGCCTGGGGTTGAATTACACTGAATTCGGCGTTACCGCATCATCAGTCGCGGTCTCTGTCTCCGTATTTACCTATATTGCCTCTCTCGCCGCCTGGGTGAGGCTGGCGTTCATGGACTCGGAAGAACGGGCCGTTGTATTTGTCCAAACCGCGGTCCCGTTCCGGGGCTCGGGCAAGGCAGACGGTCTGCTCACGTTCATCGCCATCGCTTGTTTTGTGGGCATGGCTGCCGGTGCGATCTATATTGGCGCCGCTGAGAAGAGCCCGGAACGCTTTACCCAGTTCTACCTGCCGGAAGCCAACCAGGGCCTCGCCTACTCACCACAGAATCTCACGGTGGGGAATACCGGTACCGTTGCGGTGAACATCACCAATCATGAAGGGGAAGAAACGACGTACCGGATCGTGGTTTACATCGAAGACCTGAAGACGGATGAGATCGGCCCTGTCACGCTTGAGGACGGAGAAACCTGGGAGGGAAAAGCCGCTTTCAGACCCTTTGCGCCCGGCGACGATCAGCAGGTGAAGTTCCTCCTCTACCGGAACAATAGTCATCAGCCGTACCTTGAGCCGCTGTACTTCTGGGTGGATGTCCCGGGGTCGGTGGCCGTCGGCGGCGATTAGTCTGCCGGGTTCAGCGAGAAATCAACGGGAGACCCGATATCTCGGATGCAGCCTGCATACCGAAGATGACCAGCAGCGGGAATACCGGCAGATACAAGAGGTTTGCGAATCGAACCACGTTCCTGGATTTGCTTGCTCCCATCAGTTCCTTGATACCGAGCAGAGCGATGATCAGTACCGCAGACAGCACCATGTCCATACGCCGGTCACCTCCGGACTAACAAGATACGTCGCTCCCGCTGGTCTGTCAAGGTGCTGCGCCGCCGTGTCCAGCCTCAACAAGCCTAAGAAATACAACGTTTTTCCAAAAAATAAGTAAGCTCTTCTAAAGCTGAAATAGGTAAATACGGATGTTGACTGAAACGCTTGCTTCGGATACACTAAAAGCAAGTTTCGTTAGCGTAATATGACCTAAGTAAATTGCTAGCGCGGACATCATTCAGGGTCCGCTGAAACATCAACAGACGGCCGGGACCGTCATACCAGGACTGGACAAAGGTCCCTCGAGGTGGGTAAGAGCCCCTACGAGGGGCTTTTTTTTGTCTGCTACATTGCTCGCTCCGGCAATTAGCCACCGGCCGGTCTGGATGCCGGAGTCTAAATACAATATACCAAAACCTTGAAAGGAGTTTCATGAAAACCAACAAGCATCGTCTTTACGGGCTCGTGGCAATCCTGGTCGGTTTGCTGACAGTTTTCTCCGGACTGGCCGTGCCGGTCATGGCAGCCTCGTCCGATACAATAGAGTACACTTCATACACGAGCCACAACGCCATCGATATTCTCTACGGGTCCTCCTGGCGCGCGCAGACTTTCACCCCCGCCAAGACCCACACCATTACCACCGTCTCGCTCGCCCTCCTGCGCATGGGCAACCCCGCCGGGGACATCACCGTTTCCATTCGCGCCACTAATTCCAGCGGCCTTCCTACCGGCGCCGACCTCGCCACTGGTTCCATCCGGGCCAGTTCCGTGATCGCCGCCTGGTCTCCAACCACCTGGTTTGATTTCGATCTCGGCGCCGGCTGCACCGTCACCGCCGGAAAAACCTATGCCATCGTCTGGCGCGCTCCCTCCGCCACCTCCGGCAACCCCGTTTATTACTGGGCCAACACGTCCGGCGGTTACAATGGTGGAGCCCTTTTATATGGCTCCAGCGGCTCCACCTGGGCCAACCTCAGGACCTGGGACGCCTGCTTCAAGGAGTCCGGTCCTTCCTCCCAGCCTTCACCCACCACCACCACACCGGTAGCGGGCGTACAGGAAAGCAATATCAAGTATAACGCTATCGATATCTTCTACGGGGCCTCCTGGCGCGCTCAGACCTTCACCCCTGACAAGACCCATACCGTCAAGTCTGTCTCCCTCGCCCTTCTGCGCACCGGAAACCCCGCCGGAGATATCACCGTGTCCATTCGCGCCACAGATTCCAGCGGACTTCCTGCCGGCGCCGACCTCGCCACCGGCTCCATCCGGGCCAACTCCGTCATCGCCGCCTGGTCGCCGGTCACCTGGTATGACTTCAACCTGGGTGCCGGCTGCACCGTCACCGCCGGAAAAACCTATGCCATCATCTGGCGCGCACCTTCCACCACCTCCGGCAGCCCTATCTACTACTGGGCCAACACGTCCGGCGGCTATGATGGCGGTAAACTCCTCTACGGCTCCAACGGCTCCTCATGGTCCAACCTCAGGACCTGGGACGCCTGTTTTAAAGAGTCCGGTTCCACCACTTCCCTGCCTACTCCTACTACCACCACCCCGACGACCCCGCCGCCAACCACTACCACACCGACGGTAACCCCGAACACCGGCGTCCGAAACGTGGGCTTCGTGTCCATCTACTTCCTTGACAGTATCGTCAACCGGGTCGATTGGGACCAGTACACCCACTTTATCTGGCAGAACCTCATGGTTAACAGCGGCTCCGATCCGACCTTGCGCGTTCAGGACGGCTACCCCTGGAGCCAGTTGACCACCTTCGTCAATGCCTGCCACGCCAACGATGTCAAGGCCCTTGTCTGCCTCTTCGGGACCGGCGACCTCAATTCCATTACCAGTAATCCGACGCTCCGCGGCAGACTGGTCGCCAACCTCACGAACGTCATCAAGCAGTACGGCCTCGACGGTATCAACATCGACTGGGAAGGTAGTAACAGCCCGACTAACTACGCGACATTCATCCGTGAACTGCGCGCGAGCCTCGGCTCCGGCAAGATAATCACCGCCATCGGCACGTTTCTCGGGCCCCCGGTGAATATCGATCCGTCGGCCGAACCGTACCTGGACTTCGTCACGGTCATGACCTATGACTACTGGCACGTTCCTTCCAACGGCTCTCTCGATGTCGTCGCCGGTACGATGCAGATGTGGAACAAACAGGGCTTCCCCAAGGACAAGCTCGTGATGGGCATCCCGTTCTTCGCCACGACGGCCGCCGGTACCACCGGCTGGACGCCGTACAGCAGGATCGTCAGTTCCTATAGTCTTTCCCCGAGCCAGAACAGCGGCTGGGGCTACTATTGGAACGGCGTTGACCTGGTGAAAGCCAAGACGAGATGGGTTGTTGAGAACGGCTACGGCGGCGTCTTCAACTACGAGACGGGCACCGATGTCCTCGGTCACTCCCTCTCCCTTTCCAACGCCATCTACCAGGCGCTGAACGGTTCCTGATCCAATCCGATAACCCTTAGAAAAGAAGCGGGGGGCTGAGCCCCCCGCTTTTGTTTATCTACGTAATTACTAAGTAACGTTTAGTGTTACTACGTATTCACTACATAACAACCGTACCGTTTCAATAGAACGTCCACCTGTAAAAACAAGGAGGGGTCGTATGGCTGTTTGTTCGAGGTGCATCATCCCGGACTCGTTTCCCGGTATCCGCCTGGAGAACAACGTATGCAGCTTTTGCCGTGACCAGGAAAAACATACCACGATGCCCGCTCCCGCGGCCGAACCGCTGGAAGCCATAATCCCCCGGGATAGCGGCCCGGGGCGCTATGATTGCCTGGTGCCCGTCAGCGGCGGCCGGGACTGCTCGTTCATTCTGTACTATCTCGTCCGGCTCCTCGGGCGTAAGCCGTTTGCCGTCTTCTTCGATTCCGGGCTCAGCCATCCACAGGCCCGGAAGAACATCTATACCGTTTGCCGCAAGCTCGGGGTTGAATGGGCCACCGTCCGGCCGCCGCACCATTTCCAGCGGAAAGCAGCCATCGAAGCGATGCACATATCCAAAGCCGCCGGCCGGTTTTTCGGCGTCTGCATGGTTTGTGAGAACAACCTGCGTACTGCGGCCCTGAACCAGGCAAGGGAACTCGGCATATCCTGCATCGTCTGGGGCTCCACGGACTATGAAGATACGCTTGACAGGTACCGGGATAAACTCCCCGCAACCACTACGTTTCGGCAGCGGTTCAGCAACGGGTTGTTGAAAGAAGACATGGAGTTCCTGGTGTCCTCGGCTTCTCCCTTGCTGCGGAGTTTCCACCACACTGCACGGTTCGCCTATTACCTGGTTCGTGACAACTTCGATATCAGGGCCCCCGGAGGTCTGAAGCGGTTGAACCCCCTCTATCAGGTCCCCGGCAACAGGAATGGCAAGATACAAGCGGTGTATTTCTTTCATCATGTCCCCTACCACCCGGAATTGCAGGCCCGGACGCTCAGGCAGGAACTGGAGTGGGAACCCCTGACGGGAAACGATACGAGGATAGACTGCCGGCTCCATTGCTTTGAGAACTACAATATGCTCAGCCGGACGGGAATCACATCAGACGGCTTCGTCATGGCCAATCTGGTCCGGGCCGGTCTGATGGACCGGGAAACGGCGCTGAAACAAGAGGCGTCGATACGTGAAACCATCGTCCATGACTGCAGGGAAACGCTCAGGGTGCTCGGCTTCTTCAACTACCCGCTCCTCGGTTCCGGGTCCGCAATAACCCCCATCGCGCCCAAGATGCAGAAGATATGAGAGGCATGAATCAACCGCGACTCACCAAACGACAGAGAGAAGTCCTGTATGGCATCGCGCAGGGAGAATTAAGGAAACAGACCGCGCACAGGCTGGGAATCGCTACCGGCACGGTCAAAAACCACGCCAGGGACATCCTCTGCCGCCTGGAAGCGGAAACTCCGGCGCACGCCGTCTACCGGTACTATGTGGAAGGCCTGGGACAATGACGATACCTGAAAAAGCTATTCTGGCAATATCGTTCCTGATAGCCTGCGTGATAATTGGCGGAACGATCATCCTGACCGTCACCAATCTCGGTTGAGGTGCGACCATTCTCCCATTGAAGATGGCCTGTAATGGTGTTATACTCAACCTCAATGAGAGGAATAAAGGGTATCCTCAAAGAAGGTCTGATCGTGGTCGTCCTCGCGGCCGGTCTGTACTGCGGGGTCCAGGCGATGGTCCAGCAGCGGGTCATCGAACAGACTTCCATGCAGCCGACTCTCATGGAAGGCCAGAGGATATTTGTTAATAAACTCGCAGATACGCCCGACCGCGGCGATATCATCGTTTTCGAAAACCCTTACGATCCTGATGGCACGCCCCTGATCAAGCGCGTCATCGGGCTGCCGGGGGAAATCATGACCGTTTCCAACGGAGCGGTCTGCGTCAACGGGGAACCGCTCACGGAACCTTATATCGCCCAGGCGCCGGATTATACTATGCCTGGGCTGAAGGTACCGGAGGAAGAATACTTTGTTCTCGGGGATAACCGTAACAACAGCCGGGATTCCCACTACGGCTGGACCGTCCCGCGGGACGACATCATCGGCAAAGCGTGGCTCTCCGTCTGGCCTCTGAGCGAACTCGGCATCGTTCCGGATTACGCCTACGCCAACGAATAGCCTCTCACATCACCGCAGACAGGTACAGCCAGTACACCAGCGCATTCACCAGCGTCAGCGGCAGTCCGATCTTCAGAAATTCCAGGAAACTTATCGTTTGCCCCGCATCCTTTTCCGCTTTTTGAATGATAATCACGTTACTCGCGGCCCCCAGGATGGTCAGGTTGCCGGCTATCGTGCTGCCCGCTGCCAGCATCAATAATTCCTTCAGGCCGGCGCCGGACTGCTCGAGTATCGGCAGATACATCGCCACCAGCGGGACATTAGAAACGAACTGGCTCACGATGATGCTGGCCGGAAAAAGGACAGCCGCCGAAGCCAAATCAACCCCCGATGAATCTACAAATGATTGCACGGCGCCGGAATTCCATACCGCCGCCATCAGCACGAACATCGCCGCAAAGAAAACCAACGTGGACCAGTCGATCCCCCGGGCCACTGACAGTCTCTTCCGGCTGAAAACCAGCACCGGCAGCGCCGCCAGCAGCGCGATGTAGGAAAGGCGCACGTCCCGGTCCGGCGCGGCCCAGACTAACACTATTTTCACCAGTATCAACCCCAGCAAGCTGAAAAACGAGACCTGCGCCCAGCGCGCCAGGGAAGCATCCGTAACGGGCTGTGTTTCCATCGGTAACGGTTCATGCCGGAAATCACGCCGGTAGAAGAGCGCCAGCGCGCCATAGGCGATACCCAGGTTGATGATTGTTGGAACGGCCAGATACTGGATAAACACCACGAATGGGGACCGGATGTCTCCCTCCAGGCTGATGAGGAGGTTCTGGGGGTTCCCGGCCGGGCTCATCACGCTGCCGATCGTTACGGCAAACGCCACGGTCAGCAGCAATACCTTGATGCTGGCCCCGGTCTTCCTTCCCAGCGCCAGTATCAGCCCTGTGCCAATGATTGCCAGGGTATCGTTCATCATGACCGCGGAAAGAAACCCGATCAGGAACAGCATGGAGATGACGAGCCGGTGCACGGAACGGCTGTGACTGAACAGGCGCGAGGCAAGGTGAGCGACGTATCCGCTCTCTTCCAGGGCGCGCCCGATGATGAATACCCCGAAGAGGAACAGCATCACGTCCGGGTTGATGGAACGGAGACCTTCCAGCGGTGATATCTGCCCAGTAACCAGGACCGCGATGGCCCCGAGCAGCATAATCTGCCATATCCGCAGCCGGAAACGCCCTACCTGCCTGATGGCTATCAGGAGAAACACAATACCCAGAACGATGAGCGAGACCAAGAAGCATTCACTCCGAGCAGGCCGATGATACTTCCCTGATTATACACTTTTTCGTCATGCTTCCGCCCCGGTGAAAAGCTCGGTCAGGAACTAGACCCGCCGCCCGGAACAATGGGCATTTACACCCAACAGTGAATAAAAAATGCATGAAAATATAGGGTAATATGCGTCATTCCTGCATTTGTCCGGGTCTCCCGGCATAGCAGAATAAAGTATGGCGTAAATAAGCCAGCCTGCAGGTAAAAGAAAAAGCATCAGCCTTGGCTCTGTAAAGGACCGGTTATACCAGCATGTTTCCTCCGGCCGTTAAGTAGCTGCAATGGATGACGGTTCACAACGGGCAAGGAAAAGGAGTGCCAATTGAAAATTAGGGATCTGATCATCGTTGTCCTGGTCATCGGGATGCTGGTGAGCACCGGGACACTGGTAGCGTTTGCCAGTACGGGCATCGGTGATATCAAGGACAGTACTTCTCAGGCCAGTTCCGGAGAACTTGTGGAAATCGCCACTGACAAACTGTACAGCACCGCCGGTTCAATAAGAAATTCTCTGGACCGGCAGATGGGTAGCCAGTATGAAACGGTCAAGACCTGGGCCAAAGACCCTTCCTTCTTGAATGCCGCCAAGAAAGCCCAGGACTATTCACTCGAGGAACTCATTAATTGCTGGAGTAATTTTTCCACCCGCTCGACAGTGAGTGGTGAGGTCCCCGGGGATGGCGATCCTGATAATGACATCGATCCAGCCGTTTCCCGCTACCTCGCGCAGATCGTCCATGATACCAACTTCCTGGAAATCTTCATTACGGATGCCCGTGGATTCGTCATCGCCGCCAGCGGAACCACGAGCGATTTCGACCAGGGACCGGAAGACTGGAGGCTCCTTTATACTGGTATCAAGTACGAAATCAAGCAGATGTACCCCGTACCGGGCGGCGAAAGCTGGTATAAAGCCTGTAACGAATCCAACTACGGTTTCTATGTCAGCGATGTGACCTGGGACGATAGTACCCTGGCCTGGGCGATTGAGATCGTCTCACAGCTCCGCGACCCGCAAACCGATGAATACTTGGGCGTCATCAAAGCATCCTTTGACTACGGCACCTTTATCCAGGACCTCGTCTATGTCGAAGCCCTCGATTTCTATGAAATCAAGGTCACCGACCAGGAAGGACGTATCCTGGCGACCTCCATGGAAGACAAGACCAAGGTCAACAACGTGTTCTTCAAGCTTAACAAGTACCCATACTTTGCCGCTGCCATGGAAGGCCCCGATGCCTGGCTTGAAGGCCCTGCCGCTGATGAAAACGAAAAATCGGTCTATGCCGGCGCTGCGGTATCGTTGGACGTCAATGAGCATGTTATTCTGGTATCCATGCTCGGTTCGGACCTAGAACAGCCCATTGACGCCTTCGTCGGCCAACTCCAGAGCACTATCACAGACCGGAGTTCCAGCCTCAATACCACCATGCTGCTCGTCGGTATAGCCGTCGCCCTGGCGATCATCGCCGCCGCCGTCGTCATCATCCGGGCCAAGGTATCCATCCCGTTGCGGAAATTAACCGCGGTATCCAACAAGCTGTCTCAGGGTGAAATCGAAGGCCTGACTATCGACATCGAAGGCAAGGACGAAATCAGCAGCTTCGGAGAGAGCTTCAAGGGCGTGCTGGCCGCTTTCCACTTCCTCAAAGACGAAGCAGAGAAGAAGCAGTAGGTGGACTGAGATGGGAGCAGTCTTACTAACGTATTTCGATAAGGCGAAAGCCAAGGGAGGCCTGGCCGCACAGGTCAAACTGGCAATGCTGACAAAGCTGTCATCGCAGCAGGCATCGCAAACACCTGACACTCCCGATAACGTGAAGATATTCGAAGCCGCGCTGGCACAACTTTAGGCCATAAATACCCGAT
This sequence comes from uncultured Dehalococcoidaceae bacterium, assembly GCA_964595455.1. GTDB lineage: Bacteria > Chloroflexota > Dehalococcoidia > Dehalococcoidales > RBG-16-60-22 > DAOUEG01. Next base: position 94 of record CAZQQL010000023.1, on the reverse strand, counting down.
TCGCAGCAGGCGGGCTCCATGCCCGCCTGCTTTTTTTGTTTGAAATGCCGGCCCTGCGCGGTTATGATAAACAAAAAGACCGCAGGAGGACTGG
>CAZQQL010000022.1:0-35165 GCA_964595455.1 uncultured Dehalococcoidaceae bacterium | reverse complement strand
CAAGGGCCGGTTCTGGCTGAACCTGGAAGAGATGCGCATCATCCAGGACTATTTCCGCAAGCTGGGTCGAAAGCCCACCGATATCGAACTGGAAACCGTTGCCCAGACCTGGTCCGAGCACTGCATCCACAAGACCTTCAAGGCGAAGATCAGCATGGAAGGCCGGACCATCGATAACCTGCTCAAGAGCACCGTCATGAAGGTCACGCAGGAACTCGATAAGCCCTGGTGCCTCTCGGTGTTCAAGGACAACGCCGGTGTCATCGATTTCGACGGCCGGTACGCGGTCAATTTCAAGGTGGAGACCCACAACCATCCCTCGGCGGTAGAGCCGTACGGCGGCGCCGCCACGGGCATCGGCGGGGTCATTCGCGATGCCATTGGGACCGGCCTCGGCGCCAAGCCCATCATGAACACGGACGTGTTCTGCTTCGGGCCTCCCGATTACCCCTACGAGGAGCTTCCCCGCGGCGTCCTGCATCCCCGCCGGATCTTCAAGGGCGTGCGCGCTGGCGTGGCCGATTACGGCAACCGCATGGGCATCGCCACTTCCAACGGCTCCATATTTTTCGATAAGAGATATGTCGGCAACCCGCTCGTCTACTGCGGCACGGTCGGCCTCATGCCGAAGGACCTGGCCCAGCAGGGTAAGCAGAGGCCGGGAGACCTGGTATTATTGGTCGGCGGGCGGACGGGCCGGGACGGCATCCACGGCGTCACCTTCGCTTCCGGGGAACTGAACAAGGAATCGGAAACGATTTCCTCCAGTTCCGTGCAGATCGGTGATCCCATCGTCGAGAAGAAGGCGCTCGACGCCATCCTCGAAGCACGGGAACGCGATCTCTACGTCCGCGTCCATGACATCGGCGGCGGCGGGCTTTCCTCCGCGGTCGGCGAGACCGGCGAGAAGACCGGCGTCAGGATCGACCTGGAAAAAGTGCCGCTCAAGTACGACGGTCTCTCCTACTTCGAGATATGGGTCTCCGAGTCCCAGGAGCGCATGCTGCTAGCGGTGGCCCCGGACAAGGCGGAAGAACTGCTGACGGTCTGCCGGAACAACGCCGTGGACGCCACGGTCATCGGGGAATACACGGACACGAAGCGCCTGGAGCTGTTCTACAACGGCCACCAGGTGTGCGACCTGGACATGGCGTTCCTGCATGACGGCCTGCCGCAACTGGAACGGAACGCCGTCTGGAAACCGGGGCAGTTCCCGGAACCGGACTTCGTCTGCGCGGCGGACCTGGCCGAAGACCTCAAGAAGATACTCGGGTCCTGGAACGTCTGCTCCAAGGAATGGGTCATCCGCCAGTACGACCACGAGGTGCAGGGTTCCAGCGTATTGAAACCGCTGGTCGGGGCGGCCAACGACGGCCCCGGCGACGCGGCGGTCCTCAAGCCGCTGCCGGATTCCGATAAGGGGCTCATCGTTTCCAACGGCATCAACCCGAAATACGGTGATATAGATACCTACTGGATGGCGGCTTCCGCCATCGATGAAGCGCTGCGGCAGATAATAGCGGTGGGCGGCTCGCTCAAACAGGTCGCCCTGCTGGACAACTTCTGCTGGGGCAACCCGGAAAAGCCGGACCGGCTCGGTTCGCTCGTCCGCGCCGCCGAAGCCTGCTACGATATGGGCAAGGTCTACGGCACGCCGTTCATCTCCGGCAAGGACAGCCTCTACAACGAGTACGAGACCGGCGCCGAGAGCATCTGCATACCCCCGACGCTCCTCATCTCCGCCATGGGCGTGATGGATGATGTCAACAAGGCCGTGTCCATGGACTGCAAGGAGGCCGGCAACTCGATTTATGTCGTCGGGGAGACCTGGCCGGAACTCGGCGGCTCCCATTACTTCTGCATCCACGGCGCCACCGGCTCCCGCGTCCCCAAGGTACGCCCGGAGAAAGCGGTCAGGACCATGAACGCGCTCTCCGCCGCCATGGACAAGAGGCTGGTGCGGAGCTGCCATGACTGCTCGGAAGGCGGCATCGGTGTGGCCGCCGCGGAAATGGCCTTTGCCGGAGGACTCGGCATGATGGTCCACCTTGATACCGTCCCGCTCGGCGAACCCTGCGACCGTGACGACTACATCCTCTTCTCGGAGTCCAATTCACGGTTCCTCGTGGAGATCGCGCCGGAGAACAAGGCCGCCTTCGAAGCAGCCCTGGACGGCGTCGCCTTTGCGGAAATCGGGCAGGTCACGAAAGAAGCGGAACTGCTGGTGAAAGGCCGCCGCGGGGCGGTGATACTCAGGGCGGACGCGGACAAACTCAAGGAGGCCTGGCAGAAACCCCTGCGCTGGTAGGGCCGGATGAAGAAACCGTTAGTTAATTACGCGTTCATTGATGGCACCAACCTGCATCAAACGATGCGAAGGGTTGGTTGGAATGTTGATTATAGGCGGTTTCGCGTTTACCTCAGCGAACATTACGGAGTATCAAAGGCCTACTATTTTATCGGTTACATGCTGGAAAATGAACCACTCTACGCCTTTCTCAGGAACTCTGGATATGAACTGATATTCAAACCAGTGTTGAGATTGCCCGAGGGAGAGGTAAAAGGGAATTGCGATGCAGAGTTGGTTCTGCAGGCTATGATAGATTATTCTAACTACGAAGAGGCAGTGATTGTCAGCAGTGATGGTGACTTTTATTGCCTCGTTAATTATCTGAGAAGTAAAAACAAGCTCAGGTGTGTTTTATCACCGAGGTATGAGCTATGTTCTAAGCTCCTCCGCATCGCTGCAGGATCAAGATTACACTTAATTGAGGAACTCAAGAAGAAAATTGGCCGATAAAAAGAAAAAGGACCCGATAAGGACGGAACCTTATCGTTTCCTCTTTCGTCGAGATTCATTAATGATGATAAACCTTAAAGATTAAAATGTCAAGCTGCTACGTACTGAAGATACCTTAAATTGGATTAGGTGGTATGAACAAACCAAAAGTATTGATGCTCCGGGCTCCCGGTACGAACTGCGATTTCGAGACCCAGGTGGCCTTCGAGACCGCTGGCGCGGAGGTGGATTCCGCCCTCGTCTATGAACTCTTCCGGAAAGAGAAGACGCTGGATGATTACCGCATCGTCGTCATTCCGGGCGGGTTCACCTACGGCGATGACGTTTCCGCCGGCCGCATCATGGCCAACGAGATACGCCTGCGCCTCGGGGAGGAACTGCGCCGCTTCGTCGATGCCGGTAAACTCGTCCTCGGCGTCTGCAACGGGTTCCAGGTCCTCGTCAAGACCGGCATCCTTCCGGGGCTCCCGGACGCCGGGCAGCAGCCGGTAACGCTGACCAACAACGATTCCGGCAAGTTCGAGTGCCGCTGGATCCACCTCAAGGTCGAGCCGGACAGCCCCTGCGTCTTTACCCGCGGCATGGACCGCATGTACATACCGGTCAACCACGGTGAAGGCAAGCTGGTGGCCCCGCCGGAAACGCTGGCCAGGCTCAATGTCGTCGTCCGGTATACGGATGAGAACGGCAACACCGGGGCAGGGTATCCCCACAATCCGAACGGTTCGCTGGAAGACATCGCCGGCATCTGCGACTCAACGGGCCGGGTCTTCGCCCTGATGCCCCACCCGGAACGGTTCATCCGCTGGACCCAGCATCCCCGCTGGACCCGCGAACCGGCGCGCCCGGCCGGAGACGGCCTGCAGATATTCGTGAATGCCGTAGAATGGGCGAAAGGAATCTAAGAGGAGCGTGTGGCGCCCGCGGCCCATCGGTCAGCGGGTGAGGGTGTGAAATGAATACATTATTTGCTTTTTTCCTGGCGCTGAAGGACCGCCGTACCCCCTGGTACGTCAAGGCTATCCTGGCAGGGCTGGTCATCTACGGGGTGAGTCCGATCGACGGCATCACCGACTTCTTCCCCTTCCTCGGGTATGTCGATGACGTCACGGTCGTCTCGGCGGGCCTCTACCTGATATCGAAGCTCATCCCCCGCCAGGTCATGGAAGACAGCCGCGCCCGCATCAAACAAAAGCAGTTGGAGAAAAACGCCGGCTAGACTGACACGGGCAATAGTATAATCGTGCAGACTTGCGGTTAGAAATCCAACAACAAATCAGTACGGGCTGCGGAGAGCCCGTAGCCTGATTCAGTTTTCAGCGGTGAGACCGGTTTAGGCCTCGACTCCCTGTTCCCTCAGGTAGTCCATGGCGTCCTGGACGGTGATGATCTTCTCGGCGGCTTCATCCGGGATCTCGATCTTCTTCTCCTCGGTGGTGAAGGCTTCTTCCAGGGACATGATGAGTTCCACGAGGTCCAGAGAATCAGCGCCAAGGTCTTCTACAAAGCTGGCCGTGGGCACGACGTCCTTTTCATCGACACCGAGCTGCTCCACGACAATAGCTTTTATTTTGTCAAACGCATTTGCCACGTTACTCCCCCCTTAATCGGTTAGTTCTCACGTCCGGCGAGCGTGCTGACCGAACCGAGAACCCCGTTCACGAACTTTGCGGAAGTCTCGCTGCCGAATGATTTCGCGAGTTCCACGGCCTCACTAACGGCCACTTTTACCGGTACTTTATTATTAAATAAAATTTCGAAGATTGCAAGCCTTAATATGTTACGGTCGACGACCGAGATCTGGTCCACCGGCCACGTAGGAGCGTGCTTGTGGATGCTCCGGTCGATATCCTCCCGGTGTTCCAGGACGCCGTTGACGAGTTCTCGGGTGAATTCGGCGTACTCCTCCGGGAGCTCCGTTTCTTCGAGGAGATGATCGACGGCGGGACCTGATTCATGGGCGACCGAGTCTATCTCATAAAGCGCCTGGAGCGCGATGGTACGGGCTTTGTGCCGGGTCCCTGTCATATATTCGATTATAACATATTGAGCCGGGACGGGCGTACCCCGGTACTTTCAGGCTGCGCCGTTGGTACCGGCTGATTGAAAAATGCCGGTGATGTTTGGTTTTGGTTGTTCGTAAGTGTCATTCCGGGCGTATAGTGCCCGGGAATGACACCATACCTTCGACTTGTCAGTAGTTTTCCGTAGCGCAAGTCCGGCCTCGTCGTGCCCGCCGCATCAGCTCCTCAATCAGCCACATTCTTTCGTCCCCTCGCTGCAACGCGGAGAGGAGAACGAGGGGTGAGGTCGCCCCGGAAGCCCCCTCTGCCGTATCTTCCTTGACCCGCCGGCTGCCCGGCGGCTACAATTAGTACCGCGCCATCATCGTTATACAGGAGTATGTTATGCAGCAGGACTCGTTCGATTTTCTTAAAAACCTTGTCGATACCCCGGGACCTTCCGGTTATGAGCAGCGCGTCCAGCGTGTGTTCCGGGACAGGGTCGCCGCGTATGCTTCGGACGTCCGTACCGATGTCCTCGGCAATGTCTACGCTACCGTGAACCCCGGCGGTTCGCCGCGCATCATGCTGGCGGGGCACGCCGACGAGATCGGTTTCCAGGTCCGGCACATCAGCGAAGAGGGGATGCTGTACTTCGGGTCCATCGGCGGGCACGATACCATCGTCACCGTAGGCCAGCGCGTCACCGTCCACACCTCCAACGGCCCGGTGCAGGGGGTCCTCGGGCGCAAGGCCATCCACCTGCTGACCCCGGAAGAACGGAAAAAGGTGCCGGAACTCGACGACCTGTGGATCGACATCGGCGCGAAGGACCGGGCCGACGCCGAATCGGTCATCCAGATCGGCGACTGCGTGACCTACACCCACGACCTCCAGCGGCTGCGGGGCGAGACCTGCGTCGCGCGCAGCTTCGATGACAAGATGGGCGTCTTCATCGTCGCCGAAACCCTCCGGCTGCTTTCCGGCAAATCCATCAACGCGGCCGTGATCGGCGTCTCGACGGTGCAGGAAGAGGTCGGACTGCGCGGCGCGCGGACCAGCTCTTTCGCCATCGATCCCCAGGTGGGCATCGCCATGGACGTCGGGCATTCCGCGGATTACCCCGGCGGCGACAAGAAGAAGATCGGCGACACGAAACTCGGCGGAGGCCCGATCATCACCCGGGGAGCCAACATCAACCCGATCGTCTACGCGCTCTTCATCCGGACCGCGAAGGAACTCGGCATCCCCTACCAGGTGCAGGCCGCCCCCGGCGGTACCGGTACCGATGCCAACATCATGCAGTTGAACCGGGCGGGGGTGGCGACCGGCCTCATCTCCGTGCCGCTGCGTTACATGCATACCCCGAACGAGATCATGCACCTGGATGACATCGAGAACACGGTCAGGCTCATGGCGGGTTTCTGCGAACGCATAACGGCTGACATCGACTGGACGCCGGTGTAGCCCTGCCTTGCAGGGAAGTCAAAACTCAAAAGTCAAAAGGTAGAGGAGTCCATCCCGGCAACAGCCGGGATCCAAAAAACCTTCAAACCAAATCACCTGGATCCCGTTTTTCAACGGGACACAGCCCACTTCGATGTTCTCTAGGGCTGGGCAGGCCTTACCGCACGCGCCCCTCATTTTGGTGAAAACCACACCGAGGGTTGATAAACGATGGACAGCAGGGAATCCATCCCGGCAACAGCCGGGATCCAGAGGACCTTCAAACCAAACCACCTGGAGCCCGTTTGACAACGGGACGTAACCCTTTTGTTTATCCTGAATTGTATTGACACTTCAAATTCCGTATACTGAACGTACCCCTGTTATTTCCTTATCACTTCTTTACGCTGTTTCGTGAAAGGCGGATTCCCGTGAAGAAGTTCTTTGTCCTCTGGTCCTCCCAGGCCGCTTCGATGTTCGGCAGCGCCGTCGTGGGGTTTGCCCTGGCGTGGTACCTGGCGCGGGAGACCGGTTCCGCTACCATCCTCTCCACCGCCATGCTGGTCAACTTCCTCCCGCAGATCGTCCTCGGCCCGCTCATCGGGCCGTTCATCGACCGCTGGGACCGCAAGAAGATCATGGTCTATAGCGACGTCTCCACCGCGCTGCTGACGCTGGTGCTCGTCGTCCTGTTCTACACGGATACCGCGCAGGTCTGGCACATCTACGTCATCATGTTCGCCCGGGCCGCGGGCGGGGCATTCCAGTTCCCGGCCTTCCGGGCCGCCTTCCCGATGATCGTCCCGGAAAAGCACCTGGCGAGGGCCAACGGACTCTTCATGTCGCTGCGGGGCAGCATCAACATCGTCGGTCCGCTGGCCGGGGCTTTCCTCATGGAGACGCTGGACATGCAGTGGGTCCTGTCCGTAGACATCATCACCGCCGTTATCGCCGTCGGGTGCCTGCTCCCGCTGGCTATTCCGAACCCGGAAAAGGCCCCGCAGGCCGTCAAGCCCGGCTACCTCTCGGAACTCAAAGGCGGCTTCCGCTACATCTTTTCCTGGCGCGGCCTGATGTTCCTGGTGGTGCTGGCGGTCATGATCAATTTCTTCGCGGCGCCGGTCAACGCCCTGCTCCCGCTGTTCGTCACCGAGCATTACGGCGGGGACGTACTCAAGCTCGGCTGGCTGGAGTCGGCCCTGGGCATCGGCATCATCGCCGGCGGGCTCATCCTGGGCGCCTGGGGCGGGTTCAAGCGCCGCATCCTCACCTGCCTGACCGGCATGATGGTCTGGAGCTTCGCAATATTCATCTTCGGGTTTACCTCGGACCGCTTTTTCTACCCTGCGCTGGGCGTGCTGCTGGTCTGCGGCCTGTTCAATGCCATGATGAACGCTCCTGCCGGGGCCATTTTCCAGTCAGTGGTCGCGAAGGACATGCAGGGCCGGTTCCACTCGATTTACGGGTCTCTCATCACGATGATGGTACCCGTAGCGCTGCTGATCGCCGGGCCGGCCGCCGATGCCATCGGTCTACGGACGGTCTGGTGGGTTTCCGGAGGGGTGATGTTCGTGGCCGCCGGAGTTGCGTTCTTTTCACGGGAGCTAAGGAACATCGAAGAGCGGAAGGCGGAAGAGAATCCTTTTGAGGAGACCCCTGCATTTGTTCCTAAGCTGGAGGACGAAGGGTAGCGCCCCGGAATCCATCCCGGGAACAGCCGGGATCCAGAAAACTATCGAACCCGTACCTGGATCCCGTTTTTCAACGGGATGTAGCCCTCTTCAATCTTTCTGAAAGCCGTTGTAGGAGTCTCGTAGGTCATTCCCGGCCTCGCTGCACCCGGCGCCCATTTTTAGTGACAAAACATCCTTGACATGAATAAAACGTATGTTCTATACTATACTCCCATGGTAAACCAGGATTTATCCTATGCGTTCGCCGTTAACAGACTGCCCAGCAAATTCTGTTGTCCCTCATTCGCAAAGGCATGTCCTGAGCGAAGTCGAAGGAAGGGACCAAGGGAGATTTGACGTCTCTGTCTCTTGTTGCCTCACGAAAGGAACTATCTGAAATGCAAAACAGGCACCGAAACCAATCGAGCCCGGAATGCCGAATCAAGCTCTGGAACCAATCCAGGCTGAAAAAGCCAAACAGCCTCCAAATCGAATCGAGGCTGGAAAATGCCTTCGCTCCGTCAGACGCGGAACGATTCGAGCCTGTAGCCCCTTTTTCGAGGTTCTTCTCTGCTTCGGAAAAAAAGAAAATTTGATAAAGAGTTTTACAAATCGAATCGGAAGGAGCCTACTCGAAAAGTTCCATGATGTGCAGTACCGGCTGGGCCATGCCGTTACGGCGCGTGGCATCGATGAGCTGGATCTCGCAGCCGGGACAGTCCGTTACCACGATGTCCGCCTTCGCCGCGGCGATGTTAGCGGCCTTGCGGTCGGAGATCTTCTTCGAGATATCGTAGTAGTAAATGCTGAACGCCCCGGCCATGCCGCAGCAGCGGTCGGCTTCCGCCATCTCAACATACGTGATGTCCGGCGAGGCCTGGAGTATCTTCCTCGGCTGTTCCTTCACGCCCAGGTAGCGGCCCAGGTGGCAGGGCTCGTGGAAGGTGACCGTCTTGCCCCGGTACTCGGGACGCACGCGGTAGGCGGAGTCCGGCAGCTTGAGGACGTCCACCAGGTACTCGGTGATGTCGTGGACCTTTTCGCCGAAGGCCCTGTACGCCGCTTCCCGCTCCGGCGTATCCGCCAGGAACGTGCCGTACTCCTTCATCGCCGAGGCGCACGTGGCGCAGTCCGTGATGATGATATCGACGTCCCTGAACGCTTCAATATTGGCATCGGCAAACTTCCGGCCCGTCGGGAAGTCGCCGGCGCCCAGGAACACCGGCGCGCCGCAGCAGCCCTGTTTCCTCGGCACGACGACCTCGACGCCGTTCCGGTTGAGAAACGCGATGAGCTTCCTGCCGGCCTCGGGGAAGACGTAGTCCGTCATGCAGCCGGTGAAGTACCCCACCCTGGCAACCGTCCTGACGCCGTCCGGCGGGGAATTGACCTCCGGCACGGCCTGGCGCAGGAACTTCGGGGCTATCTCCGGGATGTGCCGGCCCTTGCCGAAGGCGGAAAGGAAGGTCGCCAGGTGGCGGATGCTGCCCTCGGTCCTGGGCAGGAACACCCCCTGGAACCACGATGCCAACCGCAGCGTCCACCCGAAGAGCCGCCGCCGCGGCAGCAGCCAGCGGTAGATGAAATTGTAAGGGAAAGAAATGCCCTTTTCCGCTGTTTTATCGGCGCGGGCGGCGGTCACCAGTTTGGGGACTTCCGTATGGGCCGGGCAGTTGGCGGCGCAGGTGCCGCAGAGAGTGCAGAGATTGAGCTTGGCGGCCAGTTCCTTGCTCAGTTCCACGTCCCCGTCCTGCAGCGCCCGCACGAGCATGATCTTGCCGCGCGCCACGGAGGACTCGACCTTCGTCTCCTGGTAGACCGGGCAGGCGGACATGCAGAAACCGCACTTGGTGCAGGCGTCGAGGGCGTCCGAGAAGCGTTCGACCTGGGATTTCTCAGCTTTGGGCATCGTCTTCTTCCCAGATCTTGCCGGGGTTGAGGATGTTAAGAGGATCGAGGATGTTTTTGACCTGTTTCATGAGATGGATGGCCACGGGGTCCATGGCCTTCTTGAGGAAGCGCTGCTTTTCCAGGCCGATGCCGTGCTCGCCGGACAGCACGCCCCCGAGGTCGAGGGCGGACTCGATTATCTCCTCGACGCATTTCAGGGAGCGCTCGTAGTGGTCTTTATCGCGGTTATCCGTCAGGACGACCGGGTGGAAGTTGCCGTCGCCCACGTGCCCGGCGAAGCTGATGGGGACGTCGTACTTCTTCGCGCTCTCCTGCCCTCGTCGGATGAACTCCGCTATCTTGTCCCGGGGCACGCAGATGTCCTCGTTGACGATGGTGTGCGCCCGGCTGGAGATATCGGAGAAATGCGCCCGCCGCGCCGCCCAGTACTTGTCAGCCTCTGTTTTGTCCGCGGCCACCCGCACCTGCCTGGCGGTCTTCCGGCACAGGGCGACCACCGTGTCTTTCTCCGCTTCGACGGTCGCGGGCAGGCCGTCCACCTGGATGAGGAGGATGACCTTCGACGTGTCCAGCACCTCATCGGCGAGAAGACCCCGAAACTTGTCGAAGGTCCAATTGTCGACGAACTCGACTTTGAATGGCAGCACCCCGGACGCGATGATGGCGGAGACGGCTTCACCGGCGACGTCCACCTCGTCGAACACCGCCACGACGGTCCGGCTGTCTGGCGGGGCCGGCAGGAGGCGGAGGTTGATCTTCGTGATGATGCCGAGCGTGCCCTCCGAGCCGGTGAACAGCATGAGAAGCTCATACCCGGTGCGGTTCTTGGGCGTCAGGCCGCCGACCTTCATGATGCGCCCGTCCGCCAGCACGACCTCCAGGCCGAGCACGTACTGCCGGGTGACGCCGTACTTCAGGCAGGACGGGCCGCCGGAATTCTCCGCGATGACCCCGCCCATGGTGCAACCGGCGAAACTCTGCGGGTCCGGCGGGAAGAACAGTCCCTGTTTAGCGAGTTCGTTATTGAAGTCCTGCAGGATGACCCCCGGCTCGACGACGGCATGGAGGTTGTTCTTGTTGATCTCGAGGATGCGGTCCATCCGCGTCATCACCATGACGATGCCGCCCCTGATGGGGATGGAGCCGCCGCTGACATTGGTGCCGCCGCCGCGGGGCGTCACCGGGATGCGGTGCTCGCTGGCGTACTTCATGATTTCAGAAATCTGGGCGGTGTCCTGCGGGAACACAACGGCGTCCGGTTCGCAGCGCCAGGTAGCGGTGGCATCGTACGAATAGGTGACGAGCTCCTCCTTGGAGGTCAGCACGTTCTCCTTCCCAACGATGGCATTCAAGGCTTTGATGTGTTGAGAGTCCAGCATAGTTCTATGCTAGCGCAAAGCGGAAAAAGGGGCAAATGCAGCCCTGTAAACGATCCATACCAGATGGCACGCCCGCGCTACCCCAGGGAAGACGGCGGGGTTTCTAGCACCAACCCTGCTTTCCACCGGTGTCATCCCGGACTTGATCCGGGATCCATCATTGGTGTTACCTGCTCTATGACTAACCGGAAAAAGGACGATCGCGGGCAAGATGCAAATAATCCTGCTACGTGGAAATGAACGACTATTAAGAGGGTTACCAGGGCTATTCGTTACCCCTCATCCTAACCTTCTCCCACAAGGGGAGAAGGGACGAGGAAAGGAGGTCGCGGGCAAGATACCCGCGCTACCCAGGTGCTTGTCACTGAAAAGAGTGCTGCATGAGCTCAGTGCTAACGCCGCACAATGACCGCGGACATGTACTTCCCGTTGTGGAACCGCTCGATGGTCCCGATGTCTTCCTCCGTGCAGCCCACCAAAAGCTTGATTTCCGCGTCCTTCTTCATGATGTCCACCGTGCAGACGATCCCCACGAGTCCCAGCGCAGGGTCCGAACCCCGCCAGAGGTCCAGACCATCCCCGTCACCGCCTTTAACGCCTTCAAGATAGCCGTAATCGAGCGGGAAGATGAGGTGGGAAAAGCGTGGATGGGCTGAGTTCTTGGGCCGGTCAATGACCAGCTTGTGCTCCGTCAGCAGATTCTCCAGTCTCGGCCAGAATTCAGTTTTCATGCGCATTCACCGTCGGCAGCCTGCAGGCCGTCCCGCTCGGGCAGGAATCGCACTCCAGCTGCAGTGTAGTATGACTGATGTCGAAACGTTCTTCCAGTACCTTGTTGAGACCGGCGAGGACATCGGCGCTCTCGCTGACCATACGGTCTTCCACTTCCACATGGGCGCTCAGGGCGTAGATACCGGACGTAATCGTCCAGACATGGACGTCGTGCAGGCCCGTCACGCCGGGAACAGACTTCATAGCATCCGCAACCTCATCCAGTTTGACATGGCCCGGGACCGACTCCAGGAGGATGTTCGATGCTTCCCTGACGATGCGGAACGCTCCCCAGATGATGACGACGCCGATGACAACGGCCAGGATGGGGTCCGCGACGTACCAGCCGGTCAGCAGGATGATGACGCCGGCCACGATGACGCCGACGGAGGAAAGCGTGTCCCCGATGATATGCCAGAACGCCGCCTTGACGTTGAGGCTGCCTTCCGAAGAGCGCCTGAGTATCAGTATCCCGGCAAGATTGGCTATGAGGCCGATACCGGCGACGATGAGCATGACCGGGCCATCGACCTCGGGCGGATCTATGAAGCGCTGGTAAGCTTCGTAGAATATGTAGACAGAGATGAGTATCAGGATGACGCCGTTGGTCAGCGCCGCCATGATCTCGGCGCGATGGAGGCCGAAGGTGCGCCGCGTGGTGGCGGGACGGCGGGCCAGCCCGATAGCGAACAGGCTGAGGACGATGGCCAGGGCGTCCGTCAGCATGTGGCCGGCATCACCGAGCAGGGAAAGGCTGTTGGCGACAAACCCGCCGATGACCTCCGCCACCATGATGACCACGATAATGAGCAGCGTGAGTTTTAACGGTTTGCCGGCATTGGCGTGACCGTGGTTGTGCGCGTGCGCCGTCATAGTAAAAGACTACCACAGTTCACGCTAAGACGGTAGGAAAAAGGACACCGCCCCGGCAGGATATACCCGCCGGAGCGGTATTGGGAGTAGCTTCTCTCACCTACCTACTTTTTCGGCTTGATGCAGACGCGGCAGGGACCGGCGTCGCCTTTCTCCAGGCGGAGCGGCAGGCAGACGAGGTCGTAATCGCCCGGTTTCACGCCGTCCAGATTCAGCCCTTCGAGGATGAAAATCCCGTTAGTAAGAAAGGACTTGTGCACATTATTGATCATTTCCGGTACGACGGCATCGGCGATGGTCATATAGTCGAAACCGATGATGCGTATCTTGCGTGCGGCGAGGTACTTCGCGGCTTCCAGGGAGATAGTGACGAACGGGCCGTCCCAGAAAGCCTTGGTATAGACCCGGCCGGAGTTCTTCGTCTTGAGGAAGATGCGCTCGCCCTCTTTGATGTTGTACGGTTCCAATTCTTCGACGGTGACCTGCCTGTCATCTTTGATCTCGATGACGCGCACCGGCCCGACCGTGGTCTCGATGGGCATGGTATCTATGGTATTTCCGCCGGGGATGAAATGAAGGGGCGCATCGATGTGAGTGCCGTCGTGCGAACATATCTCGATGCGGGACATGGTGACCTTATCCCCTTTATCGACATCGAAAAAGCGGTAGACTTTCGGCGGTCTGACCGGCGAATCATCTGAAGAATAGTCAGCGCTAAGCTGCGGCATGCTCTGGTTGAGGGGCAGCGTCACATCGATCCATTCGGATTTGGTCATTATGGTACCTCCTTTACGAGCCGCTTCAGTGTCTGGGCCTGCATATGGTTACTTTCGCAGGACCACGCGGCACGGGCCGGCGTCGCCTTTATCGATGCGGAGCGGCAGGCAGATAAGCTCATAGTCACCCGGTTCGACGCCGCCGAGGTTGATCGCTTCCAGGATGAAAATACCGTTCTTGAGGAACGCTTCATGCACCCAGCCGATGTTCTCCGGCGGGTCGGCGCTGGCAAGGGAGATGTAGTCGAACCCCACCAGCCGAATCTTCTTTTCGACGAGGTAGTTCGCGGCTTCGAGGGAAAGCGTGACGAAATCGCCGTCCCACTGGCGCTTCGACCATACCTTCGGGGAGTTGCTGGTCTTGAAGAGAATGCGTTCACCGGCCTGGATGTTGTACGGCTCCAGTTCCTTGACCGTCACTGATTTCTCGTCCTTGATCCCGATAACGCGGCAGGGCCCGATGGTCGTGTTCAGGTCCATGGTATCGATGGTCGGCCCGCCGGGGACGAAGTGGCGCGGGGAATCGATGTGCGTGCCGTCATGAGTAGTCATCTCGATGCGGGAGAGGGTCACCTTGTCGCCCTTGTCCACGTCGAAAAAGCGGTACACAGTGGCGAGGGGAATTTTCGACTCGAAGCGTGGCGGGTCATCCGGCTTGACCGGAATGGCGGGCGGGAGCGGGATTTCCGTGTTCAGGGGAAGGGTCAGGTCATAGTAGGTATAGTCTTTGGACATCTGACAGCTCCTGCGGCGTTATTTTGTTGTCAGAGTAAACTATACTGCTTTTTTCCTTCGATGTACAAGTCACCGCCGTAGATATCGTTGATAACGGTGACGGGGAAGTCCCTGACCTCCAGCCTGCGGACGGATTCCGGTCCGAGGTCTTCATAGGCGACGATTTCGGAAGAAAGGATGCATCTGGAGAGCAGCGCGCCGGCGCCCCCGACCGGGGCCAGGTAGACCGCCTTGTAAGTCCGGACGGCTTCCTTGACCGCTTCCGAGCGCGGCCCTTTACCAATCATGCCCCTGAGGCCGGCGGCGATGAGCCGGGGCGTGTACGGGTCCATGCGGGTGCTGGTGGTGGGGCCGGCGGCGCCGATAACGCGCCCCGGTGGGGCCGGAGAAGGACCCATATAGTAAACGGTCTGGCCTTTTATGTCAAATGGGAGCGGCTCTCCCCTGTCCAGCGTTTCCACGAGGCGTTTGTGGGCGGCATCACGGGCAACGTAGAGCGTACCGGTCAGCAGGACCTTGTCTCCGGCTGCCAGAGCGGCGATTGATTCTTCAGTCAGGGGTAAGGTTATGTGTTTTTCCATTTTCATATTGGTGGGTTACGTTTCACTTCACCCAACCTATCTGTACTATTTGCAATGCCTGTCGCTCCATTCTCCAGGAATTGTTTGTAATGGCGCAGGTTCTCCGTGGTAAACCGGGACAGGGTCGCGGGAGTCTCATCAGGGAAAAACCAGCCGAATTCGGTGCACTTCTCCGGTTCCTGTATGGATGGAACACCGGAGATGATCCGGCAAATATATGCAATGGAAACCCAGTGCTGCTGTTCTTCAGGTATGAAGATGTCAACCACATCCAGCATGTCTCCGACCGATACCTCGATGCCAAATTCCTCATCGATCTCCCTGAGCAGGGCATCGGTCAATCTCTCTCCGAACTCAACCGTACCTCCGGGAAATTCCCATAAGCCTCTCTCGGCCCTCGCTTCCGGTCCGCGCCTGGCCAGGAAAAGACGGCCATCTTCATCCACAATGACAGCCCCTACCCCGACACCGACGTAGTCAACACCCGGTTTCACGATTCTTCCTTTTTTATATCACCTTGCTTCTATGTCTCGCGGAATGGCACTGCAGATTGACCGCCACCGGCAGTGAGGTTATATGAGTCGGGAAGGTCTCCACATGAACGGCCAGGGCGGTGATGCGACCGCCATAGCCCATCGGGCCGATGCCCAGGTCGTTGATCCTGCCCAGCAGTTCTTTTTCCAGGCCGGCGGTTTCATGGTCGGAGCTGGGTTCGCCGACATTACGGAGAAGCGCGTGCTTGGCCATCACCATAGCCTTGTCCGCCGTCCCGCCGATACCCACCCCGACGATGACCGGCGGGCAGGGTTTGCTGGAGGCTTCTTCGACAGCCTTGACCACGAACTCGATGACGCCCTGGCGTCCGTCGGCCGGGAGGAGCATACCCAGCTTCGCCACGTTCTCCGAGCCGCCGCCCTTGGGCAGCACGGTTATCTTCACCCGCTGGCCGGGTACGAAGTTGGTATGGATGATGGCCGGGGTATTATCGCCGGTGTTCCTGCGCTCGGAGAAAGGGTTTGCCACCATGGACTTGCGGAGATAGCCTTCCTCGTAGGCGCGGCGGACGCCCTCGTTGACGGCCTTTGTCAGGTCGCCGAGAATATGGGCGTCCTGCCCTATTTCCAGGAAGACTACCGCGGAACCACAGTCCTGGCAGAGCGGGATGTGCTCGGCATCGGCGATGCGGGCATTCTCCAGGATGGTCTCGAGGACTTCCCGGCCGGGCATGGAGACTTCTTCCTCACAGGCTCGTTCCAGGGCGGCGATGACATCATCGGAGAGCCGGTATTCGGCCTCAAGGAACAGCGCCGCGACAGCGTCCGTGATGGCGGCGGCGTTAATCTCGCGGAATATCCCCATCGTTCTCCGCCAGCAGTTTGCGCAGTTCGATGATCATCTCGGGAACGTCAATCTTCATGGGGCACTGCTGCTTGCAGCGCCCGCAGGTGAGGCAGGTGTACGCGATGGCGGAGGCTTTCTCCGGGTCCTGATTGACGATGGCCGCCCAGACCGCCCCGATGCCGGTGAAATATTTGTCCCCGAAATGCCCGGCGGTGACGGAAAAAACGGGACATTCGTAGAGGCAGCCGCCGCAGCGGAGACAGAACAGCGCCTGGGCCAGCTTCGGGTACTTGGCCAGGCGGGTGCGGCCGCCGTCGAGGAAAATGACGTGGAAATCGCGAGGGCCGTGCGCCCCGTAGGTGGTCACTTTTTCGATGTCCCCGGTCTTGCTCGGGCCGGAGACCATGCTGACGTATGAGGGAATCGTATAGTTGGCGTACCGCCAGGTGACCTCGGAAACCTTGAAGGCGTCACTGAGGGTGGGCACGAGCTTTTCCATGCCGACGAGGGCGATATGCGTTTCCGGGGCGCCGGTGGCGAGCCGGATGTTGCCTTCGTTTTCGATGAGGAACAGGGTGCCGGTCTCGGCGGCGACGACGTTGGCGCCGCTGATGCCGATCTGCGCCTTGAAGAATTTGTCCCGCAGGTAGTTACGGGCGGCGGCCACAAGTTCGGCGATCTCGGTATCGTCGGTGTAATTCTGGCCCATGATCTTGGAGAACAGCCGGGCGACGTCTTCCCGGGGCACGTGAATGGACGGCGACAGGATGTGCATCGGGCGCGAGCCGAGCTTCTGGATGATGAATTCCCCGAGGTCGGTCTCGTAGACTTCGTTGCCGCGCTCTTCCAGGTACTCCCGGAGGCCGATCTCCTCGCCGGTCATGCTCTTGCCCTTGACGATGGTCTTGCCCGTGCCGCAGATATCGGCGATGAGGAGGAGGGCTTCTTCGACCGTCCCCACGATATAAGCCTTGCCCTTGTTCTCTTCGATAACGGAGCAGGCCTGCTGCGCCAGGGCGGTCATATTCTGAACGGATTTCTCCTTGATCTTCCTGACTTCTTCGGCGAGGCTGACGGTGTGCGGGAACTTTTCCAGGGCATTCTTGACGTTGCCGCGGAAGCTCTTGATAGCGCGGGACAGGGCGAGGCGCAGGCGGTCGTTGTGGGCCGCGTCCATGATCTCTTTCTTGTATGATTTGAAACCTGACTGTTTTCTCATTCGTTCATTGCCATGGCGATGACTTCCGCCAGGTCCATGACCATAACGTGGTCCGCGCCGAGTTCTTTAACGCCCGCTTTCAGCTGCATGACGCAGCCGGGGCAATGGGTTGCGATGATGTCCGCGCCGGTATCCAGCAGTTCACGGGCGCGGTTGACGCCGAGCATCGAGCTCAGTTCCGGGAAGACCGCCTCGAAGCCGCCGCCCCCGCCGCAGCAGGTGGCGAATTCAGCCCTGGTCCAGTCCGGCTCGACGAATTCGACGTTTTCAATGGCGCTCAGGACCTGCCGCGGTTCATCGACGATGCCGAGAAAGCGGACGAGCTGGCAGGGATCGTGATAGGTTATCCTGACCGGCTTGGGGAACTTGAGCTTGAGGGAACCAAGGTTTTCCACCACGACCTGGAGGAAATGCCGGACGGTGATATCGAACCCCTTGACATGTTTCGGGAAGAGCTCGGCCAGGGCGTGGGTGCAGTACGGCACGATGCTGATGATGTTCCTGACGTTGTTCGCCTTCAATGTCTTGTAGGCTTTTTTTGCATTATCCGCAAAGCGGGCCTGGAGGCCGGCATGGTTGAGGGGAGCGCCGCAGCACGGCTCCTTTTCCGCGAGGTAGGCAGGTTCGATGCCGATGTGGCGCAGCACGCCGATAGCCGCCGTCAGGGGCTGGACCTCGCCGTGGCTGTTGCGGGAAATGACAGTGCTGTAGATACCCGGCAGGTTGAGGCCGAGCTTTTTCTGAAAACGGGCGAACCTCATGGGCAGTTCCGACCCAATGACCGTCTTGTCCACGGTCCGGCTGAGGTTCATGAGCTGTTCCAATTGGGCCGAGTACTGGTAGCCGCACCCGGCGAAGAACACTGTCTCTCCCGCGGCGGGAAGACCCAGGTCCTCCGCCCAGCGGGCGCCCTGTTCCTTGGTTACGCCCAGGATGTTCTGGTGCGTCTTGATATTGTCCGCCAGGTAGATGAGACCGGGGGGCACAAGTTCATTTTCCATATCAAAAAAAACAGCCGTCCGGTGATGAGAGATTCAGGGATTGAAATGAGGATAAACCCGGAGGGTTCCAGGACTGACGAGATCCTTCGCCTTGTTCAGGACGATCATCGACTCGCACGGACATCATTCTCCATGCACATGATACATCCCCCGAACGGGACATGGCAAGTTATAATCAACGATATACAGGTAATGTTACCCGTTGAGGCCGTAGCTGATCAGCCGTATCAATTCCCGGGCCAGATCGGGGTTTTTGGATATTTTTTCAACCAGTTCCGGGGCGTTGTAGTATCCCCGGCGGAAAATCTCGAAATAAGCCATGATGGCTTCGGTGGAGAGCTTGGGATCGATGCAGCCCTGGTCGATGCCCTCCTGGAAGAAGGCGTTCATCGCCGGGATCACCTGGTTGACGGCGAGAGCATCCACGTAGGAACGCAGCTCCGGGTCGATCTTTATATACGTGGTAAGCAGCTCGCCCTGGAACTGGTCGATCATTCTGGTCTTATCAAAAACCATTGCTTCGAGCTTTTCCTGGAACGGCCGGTCGCTCGACATCAGATCAAGGTATTTCTGCATCAGGTCGCCGACGAACCATTTGATAACGTCCTGGATCAGTCCTTCCCGGCTTCCGAAATAGTTATATATGGTAACCTGGGAAACGTCGGCCTGGCGGGCTATCTCCGCGACGCTCACCTTGCGGAAGCCATGAGACTGGAAAAGCTCCAGGGCGGCGCGGCGGATGCTGTCCTTCTTTTTCTCTTTTCGTTTCTCGAAGCCGTCCATAATCGTTGACCGCACTATGCGCTTCCAGGAGGATGAACCTACATAGTTTTGAACTATTCCTATACAAAATATAAAATATTATCTTGACAAAGTCAAGAGCCGGTACTATAATATGAAAGATTTTATCAATAATAGTTCATATCTTATAAACCGGGCGTCGACTGGAGATACAACACAATGAATGAATCCACCGTTATCCGTACTGAAAAACTGACCAAGTATTACGGTAATTTCCCCGCCCTGGTGGACCTTGACCTGGACATACGCGCGGGAGAGATATTCGGCTTCCTGGGTCCGAACGGGGCCGGCAAGACAACAACGATACGGACACTCCTCGATGAGATACGGCCTACCCGCGGTTCGGCTTCCATCCTCGGTTTGAACACCCACAAGAAGTCCGTGGAGATCAGGCGGCATCTCGGCTACCTCCCCGGCGACCTCTCCCTCTACCCCAATCTCACCGGAAGGGACACCCTTACGTTCTTCGCCAACCTGCGTGGCGGCGTGGACTGGAATTATGTTAACTCTCTCGCCGAGCGGCTCAGCGCCGACATGGAAAAGAAGGTCGGCGACCTTTCGTCCGGCAACCGGCAAAAAGTAGGGTTGATACAGGCTTTCATGAACAAGCCGCAGGTCCTTATCCTGGACGAACCGAGCGTCGGCCTGGACCCGCTGGTGCAGCGGGAGTTCCAGGCGATGATGCGGGAAGCGGCGGCGGAAGGCCGGACGGTGTTCCTCTCCAGCCATACCCTATCGGAAGTGCAGCGGGTAGCGGACCGGGTGGGTATCATCCGGCACGGCAAGCTGGCGGCGGTGGACTCCGTTGCCGAGCTCAAGTCCAAGGCCATCCGGCGCATTGAACTGGACTTCACGACGCCGGTGGAAGCCGGGGTGTTCCAGCAGATCCCCGGCGTCCGTGACGTCCAGGTGGAAGACCACCGCGCTTTTCTTTCTTTCGACGGCAGGATGGAGGACATGCTGCGGGCGGTGATGGACGCCTACGACCTCCAGGACATCCGTACCCAGGAAGCTGACCTGGAAGAAATATTCCTCACCTACTACCGCGGCGAGGAGGTCAGGGTATAATGCTGGCCAACCTTTTCACCAAGGCCCTGCGGGACCGCTGGCTCGGGATAACGATCACTGCCTTCAGTCTTGGGATCATCCTCCTGTGGGCAATGTCCATCTACCGGGAAATCGATATGAACATCTACGCCGGCATGCCCGCGGCGCTGAAGACTATCATGGGGATACCGCCCACGGCGGACGTGAGCAGCATGGCCGTCAATGTATTCATGACCGGGTTCGGCGCATGGGTGCTTACCGGTATGGCGATCGCGGCGGGTTCGTCGGCCATCGCCGTCGAGGAGCGTAACGGCACCATCGGCATCCTGCTGGGCAATCCGCGCACCCGCACCGGCGTCCTGGCGGCCAAAACAACGGTCATGGTGCTGCTCATGGGCATGGCGATAGCCGTGTTCCTGGGCTGGGTCTACGCATCCGCGAGCATCCTGAACGTCAGCATAGAAGGGATGCACCCCGGCGCCCTGGCGCTGCACGTCTTCGCCGGTATCATGTTCTTCGGCTTCCTGGCACTGGCCGTGGGAGCCTGGACAGGCAACCGGGGAACGGCTTCCGGGGTGAGCGCCGCGCTGCTCATTATCTCGATCATCATCGCGGGGATATTCCCGCTCATCGAGGGCTGGGAGTTCATTGCGAAGTTCTTTCCGTGGTATTACATGAACGGGAGCGAGCCGCTGCTTAACGGCATCGACTGGGGGCATATCGGGATACTGGCAGGGTGTGTGGTGTTCTTTGCCGCGGCGGCCTTCATCGGCTTCAATCGCCGGGACCTGAAGAGCAAGAGCGTGGGCGTGACACTGATGGACCGCCTGCGGAGTAATCCGGCGACGCGGAAGATAGTGGCCCGGCTGGCGGGCTCGGCTCGTGTTTCCCGCATCTGGAGAAAGACCTTCTCCGAGCAGCAGGGCCTGCTCATCGTGGTAAGCTGGATCATCTTCCTCACCGGGTTGATGATGGGACCAATCTATAATTTTATGCCCATGGATGCCTTTGCCGACTTTGCAGACAAGCTCCCGAAGGCCTTTTTCGCCATGGTCGGCGGTGGTGATTTCGGTACGCCGCAGGGGTACTTCCAGGTCGAGATATTCGGGCTGATGGCTCCGGGAGCGCTGCTCATCGTGGGCATCGTAGCCGGGGCGCGGGCCGTGGCCGGGGAAGAAGCGAACCGGACTATGGGAATTCTGCTGGCCAGTCCGATTACCCGCAGCCGGATTATTATAGAGAAGTCTCTGGCAATGATCCTTTGCACCTTCATCGCCGGTTTCGCACTCTTCGCCGGGGTCGCTGCGGGGGTAGCGGCCGGGGGGCTTGACATAGATTATGGTAACATCGCCGTCACGTGTCTCCAGACAACGCTGCTGGGTCTGGCCTTCGGCGCCGCAGCGCTATTCCTGGGGTCGGCGACAGGGCGGCACAAGCTGGCGGTTTTCGGGAGTATCGGGTTCGTCCTGGTCTCCTACGTCACTTCTTCGTTCCTGCCGTTGAGCCCGAGCCTGGCCGGTTTCGCCAAATGGTCGCCGTACTACTACTTCCTCGGCAGCGATCCGCTCAACACCGGCATGGACTGGGTGCACGCGGGCGTACTGGCAGGGATGACGCTGGTACTGGTTATTCTTGCCATGATTTTGTTTCCGAGACGAGATCTGGTATACTCCGGGTAGTCACCGGAAATCCAGCCCGAGAGTGAAGGCCAAGAAGCAGAATCAGACAGGGATACGGCCGGCAGACGGCGGCTGCACAATTTTCCCCGGACCCCTTGACTACGTATTCCTGTATTTACCGCGAGGCTGGAACACTTATTTTCCGGAACTAAATTTTTATATGGAAAAACCGGAAACAACGTGTTATAATACCGCTGAACAGCGGGAGGTTTGCGTCTGGCTGAGACCAAGCCAGGCCTGACTCTACGAGAGGAGATATTATGGCGGAATTACTCAAAGTAGAAGACCTGCAAACCCAATTTAAGACGGAAAGCGGCGTCGTCAAAGCAGTTAACGGGGTTTCGTACTACATTGACGAGCAGGAAATCGTCGGGGTTGTGGGAGAAAGCGGCTGTGGAAAATCTGTCAGCCAGCTTTCTGTGATGCAATTGATCAACGCACCCGGAAAGATCGTTGGAGGCAAGGTCATTTTCGAAGGCCAGGACCTGCTCCAGTATGAAGCTAACGGGCCGGAAATGCGTTCCACGAGGGGCGCCAAGATAGCCATGATATTCCAGGAGCCGATGACTTCTCTCAATCCCGTGTTAACCATCGGCCAGCAGTTAACGGAAATGCTGACCCTCCACATGAAGATGAGCGATGACGCCGCCCGCAAGCGGGCCATCGAGCTCATGAGCATGGTCGGTATCCCCGGCGCGGCCAACCGCATCGACGACTATCCGCACCATTTCTCGGGCGGCATGCGCCAGCGTGTGATGATCGCGATGGGCCTTTCTTGCAATCCCAAGATCCTCATCGCGGACGAACCCACCACCGCTCTCGACGTTACCACCCAGGCCCAGCTCCTGGAGCTTATGAAGGACATGGTAGAACGCTTCAGGGCATCGCTCGTCGTCGTGACGCACAACCTCGGCGTCGTGGCGCGGTACGCCCAGCGCATCTATATTATGTATGCCGGCAAGATCGTAGAGCACGGCACGACAAAAGAGATTTTCGCCAATCCCAGCCATCCCTATACTATCGGCCTGTTGAGGAGTATCCCGAGGCTTGATGAAGAAGAAGGTACCAAGCTGATACCGATCGACGGTCTACCGCCGAACCTCATCAACATGCCTCCCACCTGCGCCTTCCTTCCCAGGTGTAAATTCAAGATTGACAAATGCATGCAGGAACCCTGGCCGGAACTCAGCAACGTTAATGGAGATCCGAAGCACCAGATCCGTTGCTACGTCAACACCAAGGAGAGAGTAAGTGAACGAGCAGCATAAGGCAAATATCCTTGAAATCCATGACCTGAAAATGTATTTCCCGGTTACGCGCGGTCTTCTGCGCCGCAAGGTGGCCGACGTCAAAGCCGTTGACAATGTCTCGTTCGAACTGCGACGCGGCGAAACTCTCGGCCTCGTCGGCGAAAGCGGCTGCGGGAAAACGACCATCGGCCGTTGTGTTCTCGGCCTTTACAAGCCCACGGAGGGCAATATACTCTTCGACGGCGAAGACATCGCCAAGATGAAGGAAAAGCAGCTCCGCGAGTGGCGCTCCAAGATGTCCCTCATCTTCCAGGACCCCTATTCATCGCTCGATCCCCGCCAGAGCGCCGGCTCCATCGTCGGTGAGCCGCTCCAGATCCACAACATGGTCACCAGTAAAACGGAGTACCGGGACAGGGTGGATGAGCTGTTCCGCATCGTCGGGCTCGACCCCTCCATGTCTGACCGGTTCCCGCATGAGTTCTCCGGCGGCCAGCGCCAGCGCATCGGCGTTGCTCGCGCCCTTGCCTGCAACCCCTCGCTCATCGTCTGCGATGAACCCATCTCGGCCCTCGACGTCTCCATCCAGGCCCAGATAATCAACCTGCTGGAAGACCTCCAGGTCAAGAACGAAGGCCTGAGCTACCTGTTCATCGCCCATGACCTTTCCGTGGTCCGGCACATTTCAGACCGTATCGCGGTCATGTACCTCGGCCATGTCGTTGAAATCTGTAAGTCGAGGGTGCTGTACGAGAACCCGCTCCATCCCTACACACGAGCTCTTCTCTCCGCAGTACCGATCGCAGACCCGGTCATTGAAGAGACCCGCGAACGCATCATCCTGAAGGGCGAAGTTCCCAGCCCGCTGAACCCGCCGCCCGGCTGCCCGTTCCACCCCCGCTGCTTCATGTCCATTCCGGAGTGTTCGCAGACGGTCCCGCCGCTGCGGGATGTCGGCGGCGACCACCAGGTTGCCTGTATCAGGGTATAGTCCTCACACCGTGTAAAACCAAGAGAGCCGGCTTGATGCCGGCTCTCTTTTTTCATCCTTGCTTTGTCTAAAAATCCTGCCAGTAAATTTCCCATCACTTTACTAAAGGGTATCCGCCTGACATAACCATGTTTGCCCGCAGCCGATGCGATAACTCAAGATGCACACCATTAGTGACTTCAACTACCGGGAGGAATCCATCGCTCTTCCCACCATGAGCAAGGAAAGGTAAAAAAGAAGCCCCGGAACAAATCCGGGGCTTCACTATTTGGTGCGTGTTTGATGATTAGCTTTTGGCAGCCGCCAGTTTCTCAGGTTGCAGTTCCAGACTGTCTTTCTTGGTCATCAGGGAGACGACGAACACGGTCAGGAAGCTGAGGGGCACCGAGATGATAGCCGGTTGGCTGATGGGCATGGGCGCATTGGCCGCCGGCTGGTTGAAGACCTGGGTGTAGGTATCCGGTGAAAGAATGATCATCACCAGCGAAGCAACCAGGCCGACGAAGATAGAGGCGATCACGCCCTTGGACGTGGTGCGTTTCCAGAACAGTACCATGACGATGGCCGGCAGGTTGGCCGAAGCCGCGACCGTAAACGCCCAGCCGACCAGGAACGAGACGTTCATGTGTTTGAACGCCACCCCAAGGGCCATGGCGATGACGCCCACCACGACAGCCGTGACACGGCCGGCCATGACGAGCTTTCCTTCACTGAGGCTGATCTTCATGTACTTGGTAATGAGGTCGTTAGCCACTGCGCCGGAAGCCGCCACGATGAGGCCGGAAACGGTCCCCAAAATGGTGGCAAAGGCGATGGCCGATATGATGGCAAAAATGGCCAGACCGAACGACCGCGCCAGCAGCGGCGCCGACATGTTATCATTGGTCATATCGACAACGCCGTGCGTCATGGCGCCAAGCCCGAGGTAGAGGGTCAGGATATAGAAGAGACCGATCGCCGCCACAGCGACTATGGTGGACTTGCGTGCGTAAGCTGGAGTCGGCACCGTGTAGTAACGGATAAGGATGTGGGGGAGGGCCGCGGTACCGAGGAAGAGGGAGATAAGGAGCGAGATGAAGTTGACGCGGTCCGCCGTGGTAGCACCCTTGGCCGGATCGATCTTGAATTTCTCGCCGGGAATCAGGACATCTCCGCCCGGGGTCGGTTTCTGATAGTACACGGTAACGGAGCTGTCTCCATCAGTGAGTTTCTGCGTGCCCCAGCGCAGCACCGTCGAGTCCTTGATGACGCTGAAGAAGGTAAAGGGATTGACCGCTCCGGTCTCGTAGGAGGGATCGCTGTTTCCTTCGATTTCCGAGAGGTTGCCGACCTGGAAGAAGCGTCCTTCTTCCTTGGGAGCGCCGTTATAAAGCACGGGGCCGCTGGGAGGCGTCACGATGCTCTGGGCTTCGGTAAGCACGTTTTGAGAGGCTTCCAGCTTCCAGAACGTTTCGATGCCATCTTTGGATACCTTGACGAAGGTGTTGGAACCGGCGCTGAATTCTTCGACTACTGTATATGAAGAATCCGCCGGTGTGATAGCGCCGGATTGTGAACTGGTGAGAGGGATCGTGCTGAGCGTGTGGAACGTAGTCCCCTCATGCTCCGGATTTACGGCGAAACCCCTGACCAACAGCATACCGACAAGTACCAGTGAAAAGATGACGAGCAGACCTCCCTTGATGAACTGCACGTAGGTAGTCGAAGCCATACCGGCCGTGGCGACGATGAGAATCACCACCGCGCCGACCATGATGACGCCGGCCTCGAACGGGAGCCCGAGCAGCGGGGTAATCAGCGTGCCCGCGCCGACCATCTGGGGAATAAGGTAGAAAAGGGAAACAACGAGCGTGCTGATGGCGGCGGCGAAGATGACGCCTCGGGACTTGAACTTGGCGTCGATAGCATCCGCGAAGGTGTATTTACCGAGCCTCTTCAGAGGTTCGGCGACGACGAAGAGGGCCACCATCCAGCCGGCGAGGTAGCCGATGGAGTAGAGGAAGCCGTCATAGCCGTAGATGGCGATCATGCCGGCGATACCCAGGAACGAGGCCGCGGACAAATAGTCCCCGGCGAAGGCAATGCCGTTCACTCCCCAGTGGATGTTGCCGCCGGCTGCATAGTACCCGCTGGCTGACTTCGCCTTGCGGGCGAACCACCAGGAGATGAAAAGCACGGCGAGTACGAAACAGACGAATATGACGATTGCGAGTGGTTCGGCTTTATAGTTCATTTCTTAGCCTCCCCACCGGGGTGGTCATGTTTTTCCTTGGCGGAGCAGATGTAGTTGTAAATGACCGCCAGGACGATGGCCAGGACGATGATGCCGAAACCGTACACAATGGCAACGTTCAGGCTACCGATGCTCTGTCCCATTGTGGAAGGGCTGATGACAGCTAGAAAAATAAAGGCGAGATAGATAGGCGTAAAGGCAGTAAACATAATAAGTCCAAGCTTCGTTTTGAACGCTTGAGACTTCTCGACCTGCCATTCCGTTGATGGTCCATGTTCCATAACGTAATGTTCCTCCGGATAGTATTTAAAACGTGCATTTCCAAGCCGCTGACCGGGCCGGGGATTCCACTACCGGGCCGATCTCCATGTTCCTGCGGCATTTTTTATGCCATAGACAAATCCTCCATTCGGCTTACTAACAGATAGCCGGAGCGGGAATCCCGCTCCGGCTATGAATCCAGTTTAGGCTTTTCGGCCTTCGATCAGCGTCTTGACGACGGAAGGATCGGCCAGGGTCGAGGTATCGCCGAGGTTCTTGGTGTCACCGGCGGCGATCTTCACCAGGATGCGGCGCATGATCTTGCCACTGCGGGTCTTGGGAAGCCCGTCCGCAATCTGGATAACATCAGGCGTAGCGATGGGACCGATGTTCTTGCGAACATGGTTCTTGAGTTCCTTCTCCAGGTCCGGGGTCACCACGGAGCCGGTCTTGAGGAGGACATAGGCATAGATGCCCTGCCCTTTCAACTGGTGAGGCATACCGACCACAGCGGCTTCTGAAACCAGGGGATGAGAAACGAGGCTGCTTTCCACTTCCGCGGTGCCGATGCGATGACCGGAAACGTTGATGACGTCATCGATACGGCCCATCAGCCAGTAGTAGCCGTCTTCGTCCTTGCGAGCGCCGTCACCGGTGGTGTAGACGCCGGGGAACTTGCTGAAGTAAGTGGCCTTGAAACGTTCCGGGTCACCCCAGAGGGTGCGCATCATGCCGGGCCACGGTTTCTTTATGACGAGCCAGCCGCCTTCGTTGAGTCCGACTTCTTTGCCGTCCTCGGAGAGGATGGCGGGTTCGACGCCGAAGAACGGCACCGTGGCGGAACCGGGTTTGGTGGGAATGGCGCCGGGGATGGGGCAAATCAGGAGACCGCCAGTCTCCGTCTGCCACCAGGTATCCACGACGGGGCAGCGTTCCTTGCCGACGACGGTGTAGTACCACATCCAGGCTTCGGGGTTGATGGGTTCGCCGACGCTGGCGAGGAGACGCAGGCTGGAAAGGTCATGCTTGTTGACCCAGTCTTCACCTTCCCGCATGAGCGCGCGAATGACGGTAGGCGCGGTGTAGAACACGGAAACCTTGTATTTTTCCACGATCTGCCAGAAGCGGTCCGGGTTGGGATAGGTGGGGACGCTTTCAAAAATAATGCTGGTAGCGCCGGCAGACAGCGGGCCGTAGACGATGTAGCTGTGACCGGTGACCCAGCCGATATCGGCGGTGCACCAGTAAACATCATTGTCCTTGATATCCATGACATATTTCATCGTGGCATAGACATGGACCAGGTAGCCGGCCTGGGTATGGAGGACGCCCTTCGGTTTACCGGTAGAGCCGCTGGTGTAGAGGATGAAAAGGGGTTCGTCGGCATCCATCGGTTCGGCGGGGCATTCGGCTTTGATGTCTTTGGCGGCCATTTCATCGTGCCACCAGATGTCCCGGCCGGCCTTCATGTTGATATCGATACCAAGCCGCTTGACCACGATGCATTCTTTGACAGTGGGGCATTCGTTCATGGCGGCGTCGGCGTTGGATTTACTGCCGATGTTCTTCCCGCTGCGGTAGTAGCCGTCAGCGGTGATGAGGAGTTTGGCGCCGCAGTCCTGGATGCGGTCGCGCAGGGCTTCGGCGCTGAAACCGCCGAAAACGATGCTATGAATGGCGCCGATGCGGGCACAGGCCAGCATGGCAATGGAGAGTTCGGCGATCATGGGGAGGTAAATGGAGACGGTATCGCCTTTTTTGACGCCGTGCTTTTTGAGGACATTGGCGAATTTACAGACCTCTTCATAGAGCTGCTGGTAGGTATAGGATTTGGCATCCTGGTCAGGTTCGCCCTGGAAGATGATGGCAACTTTGTCCTTTTTGGTGGCGAGATTGCGGTCAAGGCAGTTGTAGGCGACATTTATCTTACCGCCGACGAAATGACGGATTTCCGGATTGTCCTTGAAATCATATATGCGGAAGGTATCCCATTTCTTTTCCCAATGAAATTCATTGGCGATCTTTCCCCAGAACTTCTCCGGTTCCTTGATGGACTCCTCGTACATCTTTTTGTACTCGGCCATACTTTTGATCGTCGCCTGCTTGACGAACTCCTCGGACGGAGGGAACACTCGTTTCTCCTCCATCATGGAAGCAATGGCCTGATCCGAAATCTGGCCCAGGATCTCTTCCTTGTTGCCTTCGGGCATGTTGTAACTCCTTTCCTTCTTTTAGACCGGGTGTCTCCCGGAATAATGAGCTTGGCTCACCAGTCTTGTTTTGCGAGCCAACGAAAAAGCCAGGTAGCCTGTACCTTATCCAGGTTGCTGACCCAGCTTTCGACTTTCTCGATATTACCGCTAACCAGCGCTCTCATCTGTTCCGCGGTTAACGTGTAGTAAGGATTTTCATTGCCGTCTTTTATTTTGAGGTTCTTCCGTCCGGTTGGACACTTCCCGGCAGCTTTGGCCAGCGCTTTCATGAGGGTTGTTCTGGTCTCGGAAGACTGTTCAAGAACCTGATGGTTTCTTTCTCTTATCCGCGCCAAAAGCCCCCTCGGCATCTCGTGCATGGTTGTCCATCTTTAATAATATCACGTGCGCAACAGCCTTCAACCGCCCGCGCGGCGTATAGGCTTTTCACGTGAAGTCCTATTTTGTCTCGTACTACGGTACTAGTACTCATCAGTTACGTTTTCAGGAATTGAGAAATATCGATAAATGAATTAGAATAGTACCAGAGATATAAACCTAAAGGGAATTTCACGGCTGTATGACCAAAACGAGCATAATCGTCGTCGATGATCATGCTATGCTCCGCGAGGGGATGCGCAACCTCCTCGAACAGGAAAAGGACTTCGAACTACTCGGTGAAGCTTGCGACGGCGAGGAAGCCGTCCAGATGGCGCGGGAAAAGAAACCGGACATCATCGTCATGGATATCGTGATGCCTCGCCTGAACGGTGTCGAAGCCACCAGGCAGATCAAGTCCGTCTGCCCCTCGTCATCCGTACTCATCCTCACCGCTTACAGCGATATCCGCTACATCATCGGCCTGCTGGAAGCCGGCGCTTGCGGCTACCTGCTCAAGAACTCCCCAGGCAAGGACGTTATCAAGGCCATCCGCTCCGTGAGGACCGGGGAATCCGTCCTTGATCCCGAGGTAACCCGCAAACTGGTACAGCGGCTGGCCAGTCTCTCCAAGAACCCGGAGGAACGTGAGACGAGCGGGCATCTAACCACGCGTGAAATGGAGATCCTGAAATGGGCATCACGCGGCCTGAGTAATAAAGAAATGTCCGAGAAGCTGTACATCAGCCTGCGTACCGTCAAAGCCCACATGACGAACATCTTTAACAAGCTTGGCTGCAGCAGCCGGACGGACGCTATCATCAAAGGTCTCAAACAGGGGTATATCGACCTCGAGGACATCCAGTAAGCAGCCTTCACCACCCTTCTCGCCATCCCGGTTATTGAGTCCCCCTCCGGTCGGAACAACATGGAACACCAGCAAAGGTTTCACACCTACGCCCGGCAGTTAATCTCCGCCCGGGAAGAGGAACGCAAACGCCTCGCCCGGGACCTCCACGACGACATAGCTTCCCGTCTGCTGCTGCTCACCAGGGGCATCGAGGCAATAGAGGAGCAGTCCGCTTCACAGAACGCCGTTTTCCGGGAGGGCCTGGCGAAGCTGCGGCTTCAGGCCGTTGAAGCCCTCGAGGCGGTACGGCGTACCGCCCAGGGGCTGCGCCCCCGCATTCTCGACGACCTCGGGCTGGTTGCCGCCATCGAATGGCTGGCGGAAGAGGCTGAGAAACACGGTCCGTTCACTGTTTCCGTTTCAACTACCGGTTTGGAAAACGAGCCGCCGAGTGAAGCCGGCATTGCCCTTTTCCGTATCACCCAGGAAGCTCTGGCCAATATCAGCAAACACGCCGGCGCCCGGCATGTTGACATAGGAATTTCCGGAAGCCCGGAAGCTATCAAAATCGTGATTTCAGATGACGGAAAGGGTTTTCTTATCTCTGAAAAAGCGGGAGGCTACGTGTCCGAAGGCCGCATGGGCCTCATCGGGATGGAAGAGCGGGCACGGCTGCTCGGCGGGACTTTTGCGCTTCACTCGGAACCCGGCAAAGGAGCACAGATAACCGTCAGGCTGCCCCTGGATTATGATGAAAATGGATAACAGGGGAAGCTATTCGGCTTCTTGCAGGATTTCCCTCACTTTGGCGGGGGTCACGCGGCCGTAGACCCGGTTATTCATAACGAGGACCGGAGCGAGGGCGCAGGAGCCAAAGCAGGCAACGGTTTCCAGCGTGAACTTGCGGTCCGGCGTTGTTTCTCCATCCCCGATATCAAGCTGCTTGGCAATCTCATCGAGGAGGCGGGGCGCGCCATTGACATGACAGCCGGTGCCGCGGCAGACCTTGATAACATTGCGGCCGACCGGCACAAACTTGAACTGCGCGTAAAAGGTGGCGACGCCGAAAATAGTGCTTTCCGGCACGCCGGTAAACCGTGCGATACGGTTCATGACCTGGGCGGAGAGATATCCGAATTCCTGCTGGACGTGCTGCAGGATGGTGATCAGTTCTGAAGGTTTTCCCTCGAAACCTGCGAGGACCTTATTGACGCGCTCCTCGCTGGCTGTTTCTATATCCTGATCGATGACGATGGCTTCCTGGGTCTCCAACATAGATAAATGTCCCTCCGCAAAAACCGACGTGTGGTGTTCCGCCGCGAAATATGAACCTTTTCAGTTTCAGGGTATCATTATAAGAGCCCATAAGCATCAAGCATATGGCCTATTCTGCATATACTTAAATGCCTAGGATTCGGGGTGGAAGTCAAAATACGATTGTACAAAAGACCCACGTACGCTTATAATGTAGGTTGACAATAAAGATATTTTACTTAATATGAACGAGAAAATCAAAGTCCTCATAGCGGATGATCACGCCCTGTTCCGGGAAGGAACACGCAGCCTCATCGACCTCGAAGAGGACATGATAGTCGTCGGCGAAGCCAGCAACGGGGAAGAAGCCATAGAACTCGTTGAGCAGCTCCAGCCGCACGTGGTGCTGATGGACATCGCCATGCCGAAGGTCAACGGCATCGAGGCCACCCGGCGCATCAAGGCGGACTATCCTGCGGCCGCCGTCCTGATCCTGACGGCGTATGATAACGACCAGTACATCGTAGCGCTCCTCGAAGCGGGCGCCGCCGGTTACCTGCTGAAGAACGTCAGCGGCAACGACCTCGTTAACGCCATCCGTGCCGTGTACGCCGGTGAAGCCGTGCTCCACCCGGCCATTGCCAAGAAGGTCTTCCAGAGATTGAGTTCACCAGGGACGGAGGCGCCCAAGGCCAAACCGATGGCCGAACTGAGCGACCGTGAGATGGAGATACTCAAGCTGGCGGCGCGCGGCATGAGCAACCAGGACATCGCAACATCGCTCTTCCTCAGCCGTCGTACCGTCCAGGCCCACCTGGCCAACATATTCCGCAAGATGGATGTCGGGTCCCGTACCGAGGCCGTCCTCCAGGCATTGAAAAACTGCTGGCTTGGGCTCGAAGACCTTGCCTGAGGCGCCATCGTGGTAAAGTATCTGCGCAGCCCCCATTTCTGGATCATCCTTACCATCATGCTCTTCGGGGCGCTGTTTTATTACGCAGACAGGATACCCATCCTGGAAGACATCGTCGCCCAGCCGCCGTTCCAGTTCCTGCAGTATTCCACCTATCGCATCCTCTCCCTGACGCCGGTAGCCTACGCGGCGTTCGTGTTCCGCTGGAGGGCCGGCGTTATCACCGCGGTCATCGTCGGCCTGGCCCTGCTGCCCCGGGCGATCCTCCAGAACATCCAGGCGGAAGCTATTTCAGAAACCATCGCGTTCTTCTTCATCGGGCTACTGGTAACCTGGCTCATCCACCGGCAGCAGAAGACCGTAGAGCAGCTCGTGAACACCCAGGAAGAACTGCAGAACAACGTCCGGGTCATCCGGGAAAGCGAGAAACGGCTATCAGCCATCAACCGGATGGCCAGCACGATCTCCGCCACGCTGGACCTGGACACGGTACTGAACAACGCCATTGATAACGTTGTCGACGTCATGCAGGCGGACGCCGCCTGGATATTCCTGCGGGACGAGGAGAAGCCGGAACTCGTCCTGGCCACGTCCCGCGGCGCGCCGGAAGAACTGTCCCGGGGCCTCGACCATATCAAGCTCGGCGAAGGCTTTAACGGCCGGGTTGCCGCCACGGGCGAACCTCTCTTCATCGAGGACGCATCCAGCGAACCGACACTGACCCGTGACATCGTGAAGGACTTCCACATGCACGCCACGCTTATCGTACCGATCATGTCCAAGCAGGAGGTCAACGGGACGCTGTGCATCGGCATGTTCGGAGAACGGCAATTCAACCCCCAGGAAAAGGAGCTGCTTTCAGCGCTGGGCCACCAGATAGGCATCGCACTGGAAAACGCCCGGCTGTACCGGCAGCAGCAGCATATCACCCAGCAGTTACGGCAATCGGAAGAGGAATACCGCGGGATTTTTGAAAATTCGAGCGATGCCCTGTTCGTCTGCTCGACATCGGCGCGTATCGTCTCCGCCAACCGGGCCGCCCTGCAGCTTACCGGCCTGACGCTGGAAGAACTCCAGAAGGTGACGTTTGTAGAACTGCTGGACGAGCAGGACCGGCAGGTAGTCCAGGACCTGTTCCCGCTGGAAGTGGAGAGCCTCCCTACCGGCAGCATCGGGGAAGTGACGGTGATACGGAGAGATGGTTTTGACGCCGTGCTGGAACTAAAAGTCAGCCCGCTGTTCCGCCGGGGCAAGATATCCGGCATCCAGATCATCGCCCAGGACGTCACGGAGGAAAAGAAGCTGCGCCGGAACATGGAGTATTACATCAAACAGGTGACGCGGGCGCAGGAAGATGAGCGGCTGCGCATCGCCCGGGAACTGCATGATGATACCGCGCAACTGCTGGCCAACCTTTCCCGGAGCCTGAACACGATCGTCAAGGGGGACGATAGCTGTAATATAGAAGTCCTGAGAAAACTGGAAAAACTGCAGGAGACCGCTGACTCCGCCCTGGAGGGCGTCCGGCGTTTCAGCCAGGACCTGCGGCCTTCCATCCTCGACGATTTGGGGCTTGTCCCGGCCCTGGAATGGCTGATCACGGACCTGGAAAAGCACCAGGGGATTACCACCTCTTTTTCCGTGGAAGGTGAGCGCAGCCGGCTGGCCCCGGAGACGGAACTTACCATTTTCCGTATCACCCAGGAAGCACTGAGCAATATCCGCCGGCATTCCGGGGCCACGGAAGTCAAATTACGGCTCAAGTTCACCAATGACGCCCTGACGGTCTCCCTCAGCGATAACGGCCGGGGATTTGCGATCCCGGAGCACACCAGCGACCTGGCCAAAACCGGCCGTCTCGGCATGATAGGGATGCGGGAACGGGCGAGGCTGATTAACGCCACGCTGAAGATCGATTCCGAAACAGGGAAAGGGACCAGAGTTACGCTGCGGGCGCCCCGGCAGACCGCCTAGGTGTTGGTGCGCAGGCGCAGGCCGGAAACAAAGGCATTGACCGCGGTGGGGCAGAACTGGCTTCCGCTGAAGCGGTGGAGTTCCTTGATCGCCATATCCACGGACATGGCGCCGCGGTAAGCGCGGTCGGTGGTCATGGTATCAAATGCGTCCGTAACGGCGATGATGCGGGCGCCCATGGGTATCTGCTCGCCGGCCAGGCCGTTCGGATAACCTTCTCCGTCAAAACGTTCGTGGTGGGACAGGACGATGTCCGCGGCGTTGGAAAGGAAAGCGATCTCCCGCAACAGCGCTGCGCCCTGCTCGGGATGAGACCGGACGATCTGCCATTCCTCCTGGCTCAGCATGCCGGACTTGTTGAGGACAACGGTATCGATGTTGATCTTGCCGATATCATGCAGCAGACTGGCGAACTGCAGGATTTCTATTTCGTCCGGGTTCATGGACAGCAGGGAAGCCGCCAGTACCGAATACTCCATGACGCGGCGGGAATGCCCGCGCGTGTGCCGGTCCTTGGCATCCACCATTGCAGACAGGCCCATGACGGTGTCCCGGTAGGCATCCAGTACCGTTTGATGAAGGCGGGTGTTTTCTATGGCCAGGGCGGCGGTATTGGCGACGGCCACGGCTTCATCCAGGTCCGGTTCTTCGAACGTGGTACCGTCACGCTTGTTGAGCACCTCAAGAACGCCGAGGATTTTCTTGTTCACAACGAGCGGCGCACAAAGCAGGGAGCGGGTACGGAAGCCCGTCGTATCATCAATGACCTTATGGAAGTTTTCACTGCGCTCGACATCATTGACGATGAGCGGTTTACCGGTACGGGCCACCTG
>CAZQQL010000021.1:0-35215 GCA_964595455.1 uncultured Dehalococcoidaceae bacterium | reverse complement strand
AACCGGGACCGGGTAGTTATTATATAATACGGAAGTACGGACCCTTTAACAGAGTCCGCACCTATCCTGGACCTGAGGGACATGCTGATGGAAGAAACACCTGTTGTACTGACGAAAAGAGATGCGCCGGCCGCCGCTGAAGCGCTGGTCAAAGCTTTTCATGAATACCCGCTCATCGTCTGGTTCCATCCGGACGCTGAAAAACGGCAGAGCGACCTGATCACCGGTTTTACCCGCATGGTACGCTGGGCCATGCGGTACGGCGGTGTCCTGGCGACTTCGCCCCGGATGGAGGGGGTAGTTGCCTGGGTATATTCCGAGAGATGGCATGACAGCTGGTGGAGAAACATGTTGTGCGGCAACTACGGGCTGCCGTTCGGCATCGGCAGGAAGCCAAACCACCAGATGGACGATTATCATGCGTACGCGGAGGAGATACACCGGCGTGCTGTATCGGTACCGCACATCTATGTCCGCCTGCTGGGCGTCGACCCGGCCCACCGGGGCAAAGGCTATGCCGGCAGGCTGATGCGGGCCGTCATGGAGCAGGCCGATAGTGAAGGCAGGCCGTGCTGGCTGGAAACGCAGGCGGAAAAGAACGTGGCTATTTACCGGCACCTCGGCTTCGAGGTGGTCGAAGAAGGGATGATACCGGGTGGCACGGTGAAGTCCTGGGGCATGCTCCGGACGCCGCCCCCGTAAAGGAGGGTTATTCATGGCAGGACTGGAAGACCTGGTGCGGTTGAAAAAGGCCGATGTTCCTCGTGCCGCCGCGGTACTGGGGCGGGCCTTCGCGGATGAAATCCTGGCGGCCTATTTCTTCCCGGAGGAACAGCGCCTGGCCATCGCCGAGACATTCTCCTCGCTCTCTCTATACCTGTGCGCCAGGTACGGGGAAGTTTATGCCACGTCGGACCGTTTCGAGGGCGTGGCGGCTTGGTCGCCCCCCGGCGCGGCTCCGTTCGGGACCTGGCAGTCCCTGCGGGCCATTCCGCTCCCGGTCTTTATCCGGTTCGCCCGGGCGGGCGGATCGCGACTGCGGGGGATGGGGGAACACGTGGACGAACTGCATAAAAAGCTCGTGCCGTTCCCGCACTGGTACCTGCAGATCATCGGCGTACAGCCGATATTCCAGGGGCAGGGTTTTTCCAGCCGCTTGATACGCCCGATGCTGGAAAGAATCGACCGGGAAGGCCTGCCGTGCTACCTGGAGACGCAAACAGACAAGAACGTGGCAATCTACCTCAAGTACGGGTTCAAGGTTATCCATGACGGCATCCTGCCGGGTACGACGCTCCCGGTACGCTGCATGCTGAGAAATGCGGGAGGGAAGCAAGCGTGAAGGACCTTATCAGGGTAAGCAAGTCAGAAGCCGCCGCTGCCGCCCGCGTGCTGGGGCGGGCATTCGTCGATTATCCCATGTTTACCTACCTCTATCCTGACGAGCAAAAACGCCGCGGGATACTGACGGATTTCATGGCCGTTCCCCTCTACGTGTGCCTGAAATACGGGGAAGTCTACGGTTCTTCACCCGGGATGGAAGGGGCGGCCGCCTGGCTGCCGCCGGGCATGTCTCCATTCACCGGGGGGCAGACCCTCCGGGCGGTACCATTCCTGACCATGCTGAAATCGGTATTCAAGGGTGCGATGCGCATGCAGGCCATGAGTGAATTTCTCGACGCCAAACACCGGGAACTGGCGCCGTTCCCGCACTGGTACCTCCAGTCCATCGGCGTGGACCCGGCCCACCAGGGCAAGGGCATTTCCCGGCGGTTGATACAGCCGATGCTGGAGAGACTGAACGGGGAGGGAACGCCGTGCTTCCTGGAAACGCAGAGCGAGAAGAACGCCGGTATTTACGAACACTTCGGGTTCAGGGTGCTGTACAAGGAAAAGGTGCCGGATACCACGCTGACCTCATGGGGAATGCTCTGGGAACCGGGGAAATGAAGGACGCACGCGGTGAGCGTTATTGTCAGAAGTTATAATCGGGATGCCGACTACGACCGGGTAGGGCAACTCCTCACGGAGACTTACCGGCCCGGACCGAGGCATGAGAACTGGTTCCTGTCCCGGTGGGAGTACATGCATTTTCACCCCTGGCTCAGAACCGGGGAGATGCACAGGATCGGGATATGGGAGGACAACGGAAGCATCGTCGGAGTCGCGAACTACGAAAGTGAGCCGGGACTGACCTACATCCAGGTAAAGCCCGGTTACGACCATCTAAAGGATGAGATGCTCGCCTATGCCGAGCGGAACCTGGCCGGCAAAGATCCCCAGGGGAGGAAATCTGTCGCGGTGCTCATCAACGATTTCGACACGGAGCTCATAGCCGCTGCCCAAGCCCGGGGTTTCCGCAGGAAGACGGATTACCAGGAATGCATGTCCGAGCTTCCCATACCGGAACCGTTCCCGGATATCAGGCTGCGGGACGGATTCCGTATGTTCAGCCTGGAAGACCGGAACGACCTCTACCTGACGAACCGGCTGATCCACCGGGGATTCGACCATCCCGGCGAGCCGCCGGAGAATGGGCCCGATAAACAGCGGATGATGCAGTCTGCGCCGAATTTCAGGAAGGACCTGAAGATCATCGTCCAGGCTGACAACGGCGATTACTGCGCCTACGCCGGACTCTGGTACGAGCCGGCAACGCGGCTGGCTTACGTCGAGCCGGTCTGTACGGACCCGGACTACCGGCGGCTGGGGCTGGCGACCGCGGCGATACGGGAAGGCATCCGGCGGTGCGGCAAGCTTGGGGCGACGGTGGCTTACGTCGGCTCGGAGAAGCCGGTTTACCTGGCGATGGGGTTCAGGAAGATGTACGATATCTTCCTGTGGGCGAAGGAAATCGAATAATCCCCCTCACCTTATTCCTCTCCCGCGAGGGGAGAGGAAACGGGAAAGGGAAGATGAACAACAGACCCATACTACATAATATCAGGATTCTCGATTTCACCTGGGTGCTGGCCGGGCCGTACGGCACGCGGCTGCTGGCGGACTTCGGGGCGGAAGTCATCAAGGTGCAGCCGGTGACCGCTCCGCAGACCGGCGATGCCTTTGAGCGGGGCTACTACGCAACGTGGAACCGGAACAAGCGGAGCGTCACGCTGGACATGGGCCGGCCGGAAGGCATCGCGCTGGCGAAGAAGCTCGTCGCCATCTCGGACGTGGTCATCGAGAACTTCACGCCACGGGTGATGGTCAACTGGAGTCTGACGTATGACGATTTGAAGCGAATCAAGCCGGACATCATCATGGTGAGCATGTCCGCGTTCGGGCAGACCGGGCCGAAACGCGATTGGGCGGGCTTCGCGCCGACCATCCAGGCGGCCTCCGGGCTGAGCGGGCTGATGTCCTTTCCGGGCGGGGAGCCGCTCGGGCCGGGGTTCTCCCTGGCGGACCACGTCGCCGGGCTTTACGCGGCCATGGCGGTCCTCGGCGCGCTTGAGCAGCGGCGGAAAACGGGCAAAGGACAGTGCATCGACCTCTCACAGCGGGAAGCGATGATGGGCCTGCTCGGCGGGGAGTTCCTGGAGTACCAGCGAACGGGTGTCATACCCGAACCCCCGGATACTGCGGGACTGGGAATAATAAACGCGGCGGAGCTTTTTAATGACCCTAACTTACGGGAACGCGGCTTCTTCGTTGAAAAGCCGGACATCGGCAGGCTGGTGGATGCCAACCCGATACGCCTGAGCGTGACCCCGGTGGAGTACCGGCAACCGGCGCCGGCGCCGGGTGAAGATAACGTGTATGTATTCAGGGAACTGCTCGGCATGGACGGAGACAATGACAACGACCGTTGAAAACTTTTTAAGCGTGAGCGTACCGGCCTTTGACGTTACCTTGACCGGATGGCTACAATAACAGAGCGCTTCCCGGAGGAGATGATTGATGCAGTACATCTGGGCGCCCTGGCGCATCGCGTACATACAGGAAGAAAAGCCGAAGGGCTGCATCCTGTGCAGCAAGCCGGCGGAGGACAATGACGAAATCAACTATATCCTCTACCGGGGCCAGTATAACTTCATCATGCTGAACGCCTATCCGTACAATCCCGCCCACCTCCTCGTCGCGCCGTACCGGCATATGGCGGACATGACGCTCCTCACACCGGAAGAACGCGCCGAGCACTTCGAGATCATCAGCCATGCCGTGGCCGTGCTGCGGGATGAACTCAAACCGGCCGGTTTCAACACGGGCTCGAACCTGGGCAAGGTTGCCGGAGCGGGCATCGACGACCATTTTCACAGCCATATCGTGCCGCGCTGGCAGGGGGACACGAACTTCGTGCCCGTGCTGTCGGACGTGCGGGTGGTCCCGCAGGCGCTGGCGGATACGTATCAGGCGCTGAAAGGGAAGTTCTAGGTTCAGTTCACCCTCACCCCCGGATCAAGTCCGGGGCAGGCTCTGACCCTCTCTCATCAAGGTTGAGGGGATGTCCAGCTACATTTCAGTCTAGTTGGTAACCGGTGGGTGCGGCTCGACTGGCGTCTTCACCGGACCCACCCTACAGTCTTACTGCATCCATCCTCA
Source organism: uncultured Dehalococcoidaceae bacterium (assembly GCA_964595455.1). Lineage (GTDB taxonomy): Bacteria > Chloroflexota > Dehalococcoidia > Dehalococcoidales > RBG-16-60-22 > DAOUEG01. The sequence continues at coordinate 30,673 of CAZQQL010000021.1, read as the reverse complement.
TCCATTGCGGAACCCCTTTGCCCGCGATACCATTTCCAGTAACACCGGTAGCGGGAGGCGGGTATGAAACAGTATGACATGATCGTCATCGGGACGGGGTGCGGAGCGATAGCCGCGGAGATGGCGATCAACCATGATTTGAAGGTCGCCATCATCGATAAAGGCCCGCTCATCGGCGGCACCTGCCTCAACTGGGGCTGCATCCCCTCCAAGCAACTCATCACCTGCGCGGACAGCATTATGGGGATACGGGAAGCTGAACGGCTCGGCATCACCGCGGACATCGTCAATGTCGATTTCACCGCCATCATGAACCGTATGAGGGAATCGCGCGCCCACAGCCAGGAACACCTTCGCGAATCGTACGATACCATGACCGACGCCGATTTCTACTGCGGCCTGGCGCAATTCACCGGTGAGCACACGCTGGAGGTCAACGGAGAGGACTTACGGGCGGACAGGGTCATCATCGCTACAGGCGCTCGTCCGTTCGTACCGCCCATCAAGGGACTGGCCGAGGCAGGCTACCTGACCAACGAGACGCTGTTCGACCTCACCGAATTGCCCCAAAGCCTCATCATCATCGGGGGCGGGTACATCGCCGTGGAGTTCGCGCATTTCTTCGAGGCCATGGGCACGAAGGTGACGATGCTGGAAATGCTGGACCGCCTCATCATGTCCGAGGAGCCGGAGATCGCGGACCTGCTCAGGACCAAACTGAAAACCCGGATGTCTGTCTATACGAGCCATCAGGCCCAGGAGGTGATCAACGGAGGCAAGGGCGCGACCGTCGTCACCAAGCACCTCAAGACCGGCAAGGAACACCGGTACACCGGGGAGAAACTGCTCGTGGCGGTCGGCCGGCAGTCCAACGCGGACCTGCTGCGGCTGGACAAGGCCGGCATTGAAATCGACAAGCGCGGCTTCATCAAGGTTGACGATCACCTGCAGACGAACGTCAAGGGCGTCTATGCCGTCGGCGACGCCAATGGCCAGGACATGTTCACGCATATGGCCAACCGGGAGGCGGCCATCGTAGCGAACAACATCGTCCATGAAGAGGACCTGAAAGTGAATTACCGGGTTGTCCCGCACGCTGTTTACACGTACCCGCAGATAGCCTCGGTGGGGTTGCTGGAGAAGGACGCCGGGGAAAAATTCAAGGTGCAGTCCGCCATCGTGCCGTATGTGGAGACCGCCAGGGGCGAGGCGATGATGGAAGAGGACGGCTTCGTCAAGGTCATCGTTGAAGAAGATACCGGCAAGCTCCTGGGGTTCCATATCATCGGGCCGGAAGCCCCGGACCTCATCCAGGAAGTGGTCAATGCGATGACGTCCGGCGGCGAGGCGGATGAGATCCTCGACGGCATTCACATCCACCCGGCGCTGAGCGAGCTCGTCCCAACCGCCGTCAACTACGTGGTGTAGGCTCCTCACCGCGCCGGTCCGGCGGCAGGGCGGCGAGTGTTCTCCGCGCCGAACGATAGCGGCTGAAAACCAGCAGGAGACTGACCGCCGCCACGGCAACATTACCGATGATAATCCCGGTCAGTTGAGCCGCAGTACCGGTATCCAGGGTGTTAATCGTATTCCAGACGGTATGAAGGGCCACAACCACCAGGAACGCCAGCACCACCCTCAAATTGATGTCAGGATACCCGGCCCGTTCCCGCTGTCGCCAGAGCATCGCGGCCAGGAACCCCGTCCAGGCGGCATGGCCGGCGGGTGAGAGCACGCCACGGATAAGCAGTATCTGGCGGAGAGCGTCGATGCTGCCCCCGGAACTGGTGAAAGCGACAAGGCCGTAACCCATCGTCTCCAGGGCGGCGAACCCCATCCCGGCCGCGATACCGAAGAGCAGGCCGTCCGCTTCATGGCGGTAGCGCCCGAGAAAGAAGACGATAAGCGGGAAGATCATCTTGGCGGCCTCTTCTATCACGCTGACACCGATGAGGGTATAGACGTTGAGGCTGCCGGTCAGCGTGCTGTACTGGATGACCCCGGCCGCGGCAATACCGAGCGCCCCGCCCACGATGAAGCAGGACGTCAGCAGCGGCATGGATATCTCGCGATGGCGGACGTGGTCGTAGAAATAGACGATGAAAGCGGCGGGAACGGTAAACGCCCCGAGGAGCAGGACGGAAGGGAAGAAGTTGGGATTCCCGGTAAAGCGCAGGGCCAGTTCCAGGATAAAGAAGAGGGCAATACCGCCGGCAAGTACCTGGAGCCACGGCGGGAAGTACTTCTTCATACAGGAAAGAGTACTCTCAGCAGAGAATAACGTCAATACGTAAAGTCTCGACGTCTTCTATACACTTCTTCCGGCGATGTCAGCCTTTATCAATCTACTGGCGCCAGATGCCCGGACAGCCGCTTGGCCAGGGCGACGATGGTAAGGATGGGCGGCAGCCCCGGCGCTACCGGCAGAACGCTGGAATCACACACGAATAGATTTTCTATTTGTCGCGTCTGCAGGTCCCCGTCAACTATTCGACCGATGGCCGATGTTCCGCCCGGATGCGCGCCCTGGACGCGTGATACCGCTATGCCGGCTGCTCCGGCTTTCTCCAATATCTCACGGGATACCTTTGAACCGGCATCCAGCTTTTCCCTGTCTTTGGGAGTTACGGATTTGGACACCGAGCCGTCCGCAAAGACCTGGCCCGTAGCCTCGTCCCGGATCTTGGTCATGATACCGATGGTCCTTTTATCACTCCTCAAACGCAACCCCTGCACGCCCAATTCCCTGAATCTCACATAAGCCGGGTGGTTGACGAACGGGGAAAGGATAAAGCCCTGTTCCTCATAGAAGTCATGGTTCACGAGCGCCATTGCCGGCTCGTGGACCTGGTTCAGCCCTCTGGTAACGCCGTACGTATTCACCAGCAGGTCCATGAAAAGCCCCGTTCCGGCATTGCTGAGGCCGGAATTAAGCAGGATGACCGGCGTGCCCAGGCCGCCGGCAGCGACGATCACCGTCTCTGCTTCAATCGTCTGAATGCTGTCCATGTTCTTTACTGTGACACCGCTTACCCGGCCGCCGGAAGAGCGGACGGACAGGCAGCGCGTTCCATATACGATCCGGGCGCCGGCGCTGACTGCTTCTTCGAGGTAGCCTAATGATGTCCATCGGGCGTGATGAACGCAGCCCAGCGTGCACTGCCCGCACTTGCGGCAGGCCCTGGCATCGACAAATTTGGGCATGAGTTCCATCGGGTAACCGAGTTCCGCCGCTGCCTTCCTTATCATCCTTGATCCGTCTGACAGGAGCCGTTCTGCAAGTGGAGCGACCTTGAGTTCTGCCTCCGTTTCAGTGAGTTCCCGGCTTATATCCACCCCCAATTCGGACAACTCACTTTCCAGGCATCTTACGCCGTTCCCGCAAGAGACCATGGTCGAGCCGCCCGGCATCAGCGCACGCCAGAGGATAATGCCTTCCCGGGACAGCTTCGGCATTTTCAGCAGGAGACCCTGTGTATCGTAGAAGCGGGTGGAATCGAAGAACGTTCCGATGGATTTCTCCGGTACTCCGGCTTCGATGACGAGCGGTTGTTTGCCCCTTCTCGTCAGCTCCCTGGCGAGGGTTGCACCGCCGGCCCCGGAACCGATGATGATATACTCGGACTTATCCGTAACCATATCTTTTCTCCGCCAGAATACTACGATTGCATTATCCTAAGATTTTACAGTGGCCCTGTCAATATTTTTCTGTAATACCCTGCTTGTCACTCCGTATATACTTGTGTAGAGTATTTCAAGGAGCGATATGCGGCAGCGAAACATCACCTGCAACCTGGCAATCTACGGTCTGGCCCATGCCGCGGTGGACGGGGTCTGCGCCGCTGTGCTCTTCAGCCTGCTACGGGATGAAGTCTTCAGCCTGGCGGTCATCGGATATCTTTTCCTGGCCTACAACATCATTGCCTTCGGTTTGCAGGCGCTGATGGGCATGGTCGTTGACCGGCTCAAATCCCCGAGGTTCTTCGCGGTTCTGGGCATGGTCCTTACCGCGCTGGCGGCTTTCATCTACCTTCATCTGCCGGTTTTGGCCGTCGTTCTGCTGGGACTGGGCAACGCGGCTTTCCACGTGGGGAGCGGGGTCATCAGCCTGAATCTGACACCACAGAAGGCGGCCGCGCCGGGAGTCTTCGTGGCCCCGGGGGCGCTCGGACTGCTGGCCGGGACGCTGCTCGGCAACAGCGGTAATTTCTCAGCGCCGGTCGCGGTGCCTGTTTTGATCGCACTGGCGCTGCTCATGCTCGTTATCCGGAAACCGGAGATGTACCGCCCGCAGGCGCCGGTCCCGAAAGAGCGTTCCTACGCCTTCGAGGTCATCATCGTGCTGGTGCTGTTCTCCATCGCCATCCGTTCCTTGGTGGGCACGGTCCTCGTCTTTCCATGGAAAGCGGAGACGGACCTGCTCGTCATGCTGACGGTAGCGGTGGCGCTCGGCAAGGGACTGGGCGGTCTTTTGGCAGACCGGTTCGGATGGATGCTGGCGGTCGTCGCGCTGATATTTTCCATCCCGTTCCTGGCATTAGGCGGAAGCTCTCCGGCGGTGGGGATGACCGGTGTTTTCTTGTTCAACATCACCATGCCGGTAACGCTCGTCATGGTGTCCAATCTGATGCCCGGCAAGCCGGGAACGGCGTTCGGGCTGACCTGCCTGGCGCTCATCGCCGGGGCGCTGCCGGGGTTTACGGAGTTCAAGTCCAGCCTGGGACTTCCTGTTTTTATCGTTATCGTGATAGTGGTCTCGGCGGCGTTGCTGTACTACAGCCTGACCAAATACCGGCGGGAAAAGGGCCTTTATCCGGTGGGGGCGCCGGTACCTACTGATGTTTCGAGAGAGGTGAGTGGATCATGAATATTCTTATGGCGTTGGCGGCCTTTCAAGAACTGCTTCCCCGCGGACCGGAAATAAATTACGATGCCATCGGACTGCCCATTTTGCTGGGCGGGTTCGTTGCTGTAGTCGTGGCCGGCGCTATCGTGGTGATGCTGGCGATATTCGCCGTCCGGGCGATACTAAAGCGGAAGAACGGTAAGAACGGCCCAGTCCCGGCTGAAAGAGAGTAGTGTATGGGTTCTTTGTTACTGGCTGATGTCGTCGTCTGGCCGATATTCGTCGGCCTGGCCGCCATCATCGTGGTGGGTATCGCGGTGCTGGTGGCCATCGGGTTTGCGGTGCGGCTGCTCATCAGGCGGCGCCGGGACCGCATGAACAATGCTTGAAACCATCGGCCTCTTCATTGCGGCGCTGACCCTCACCGTCGTCATCGAAACCGGCCTGGCGTGGCTGCTCGGCCTGCGGACGAAGAAGGCGCTGACCACGGTGGCGCTCATCAACGTCGCCACCAATCCGCTCGTCAACTATCTGCTGGCGCTCAACCGGTATTTCGAACTAATCGAAACGGAATGGGCGCTCGTGCTGGGCCTGGAAATCGCGGTGGTCGTCGTGGAATGGCTGGGTCTCGTGTATGTCCTGGGAATCGGGAAGTGGAGAGGATTATGGCTGTCCACCGCCCTGAACGCGGCTTCCTTCCTGGTTGGCTGGCTGGTTTTCCGCTGACGGGACCTGTTCGATGTACAACGGCTTGCCGGCTATCACACTCATCTTTTCACCGATTGAACGCAGTTTACCATCGTGCCAGTAGCCTGTCAGAAGGGTACGCCTGTCACCGGCGGCTAGTTCGAGGGACAGGTCGGCAAGATTGACCGCCGTTCCGGCATACATCTGGCTGCCGCTGACGGAACGGGTAATGACCCGGCGGGAGAGCGAAATCGCCCGGATATCATCGAAGTTGAAGCTCGTTCCGGAAGACATGCCCCTGACCTCGATGCGGCGGCAGGCGGCATCGATGGTGATTGTCTTCTTCCCGAAGAACAAAAATACCAGGAACAGCACCGGTATGAGGATGTACTCCTGCAGGCCGGAAGCGCCGCTCCACATCCAGGGACGGTGGGTCTCCCGGATGACCAGCCGGTCTGGCCTGTCTTCGATCATTTTAACAGCAGTCTCGAGCATCCCGTTAACCTGTGTGCTGACAGTATACATCCCCTGTTTTCTTCACGCAAACAAAATTTGTTACGGTCCCGTACAAAGGTTATTGACAGCCATCCTTAATAGGACTATCCTCCATAGAACACGCAGCATGTTCCACGGGGAAAAGAGGGGTACAGGAGAAGGATATGACCGAGCAGAAGGAACAACGGCAGTATATCAAGGACAGCAAGGAATCCAAAAAACCGGACAAGTGCCCTGAATGCGGAGCAACGAACATCACCCACTGCCCCGGAGGTTCCAAGCTGAAAGCGGTACCCGGCATCTGGTGGAAGTGCGAGTCCTGCGGGCACGAGTGGTAAGACAAGTACGGCATCTTCGCGCCTCGTATCCGGGACTCATTTGGGTAAATCAAATTATCCCAGGGTGAGATGTCCGTCAACCAGTGAATAAGTCGTACCTCCAAAACGGTTGAGAAAACGGCGGTCGTGGGAGACAGCCAGCACCGGACCGGGAAATGCGGTGACGGCGGCCTCGAAGGATTCCAGGATATCCAGCGCCAGGTGGTTGGTCGGCTCGTCGAGGAGGAGGACGTTCGGCTCCTGCGCGATGAGACGGGCGATCTCCAACTTTCGCACCTGCCCCAGGCTGAGATGCCCGAGCGTCTTGCGGATCTCGTCGTAACCGAAAAGGCCGCAGGTAACAAGCGAAAAGATGAAGTCTTCCTCGCGGCCGGGAAGGTCGCGGCGGTAGTAGTCCAGAACGGTCAATGAATCATCTACTTTCTCCGGCTCCTGCGGCAGGTACCCCAGCCTGACTCCGGGGGCCAAATCGATGGTCCCGGCATCCGGCTTTTCCCTTCCGGCGAGCAGGCGGAGGAACGTCGTCTTGCCGGAGCCGTTCGGGCCGAGAACGGCGACTCTGGCGCACGGGCTGAGGGTAAAATCGATACCATCCAGGATGATGCGGTCATCAAATCTCTTGACCAGTCCGCTTGCATGAATGATTTCCGCCGAACGGATATCAGCGGACGTAAAGGCCGCCTTGAAACTGAGCGGCTTCGGAGGTTTGGGAATGGGATCGTCGAAGATGCGGGTGAGGCGTTCCCTGGCGGAGCGTCCGCTGCGGCTCGCCGCGGCCTGGCTGCGTTCACCCTTGAACGTTGCGGCGAACTTATCGTTGTCGCGCTGGTTGTACCTGCGATTGATCCTCCGGCCGGCTTCTGACGATGATACTTTTATCATGTGTTTCAGGGCGGTGATCTCATCCTGCTGGCGGGCGTACTCATTTTCCCATGCCTGACGTTCCTGCTGTTTCGCGGCGCGGTAGGCCTCGTAATTGCCGGGATACCGGGAGAGCGTGTGAGTGTGCTCGTCGATGTCCCAGATCCAGTTGGCGGCGGTGGTGAGAAGCTGGCGGTCGTGGGAAGCCATCAGGACGGCGCCGGAGTAATCGGCCAGGAAGGTTTCCAGCCAAGCCAGGGCGGCAGCATCCAGGTTGTTGGTCGGTTCGTCGAGGAGGAGGAGGTCGGGAGAATCGAGGAGCAGCGCTGCCAGGCCGAGGCGGGTCTTCTCGCCGCCGGAGAGGGTATCGACCGGACGGGCGCGGTCCAGGCAGCCGATGTCCAGGCCGGCCAGGACATGGTCTTCACGGCTGTCGAGGTCGTAGCCGCCGCGCTCTTCGAAACGGCGGCACAGGGCGCCGTATTCCTCGACGAGCCGGGCTAGTTCATTTCCGCCGGATGAGGCCATGGAGCGTTCCAGGTCCCGGAGGCGCGATTCCATGACCCGAAGACCGGTAGCGGGGCCGGCAAGAACGCCTCCCACCGTGTTGCCGGTAAGAACCGGTAGGGACTGCGGGAGGTAGCCGGTGATCGTACCGGGAGACAAGGACATGCTGCCGGAGTCCGCCGTTTCCAGTCCGGCGATGATCTTGATGAGCGTACTTTTACCGGAACCGTTGGCCCCGACCAGACCGGCCCTCATGCCGCGGTTCAGTGAGAAAGAAATGTGTTCCAGGACCGTAAACGGCCCGTATGATTTGCTGATATTTTCCAGGGTCAACAAGGCTGCATCCTTCCGTAATAAGAATGGGGAAACAAGGCCGGGCGGTGATGCAGGAAGATTGAAAAAAGAGACGAAAACGAAAAACCGCTGCAAACACCGGAATAGCCTCCCTTTCGTGAGGGGAGGGGTTCCTGGCCCGGCCGGTGTATACAGCAGTCCTACATTCCGTTGTGGATGATACCACCCCGGATAGCAGGTGTCAAACCGGGAACAGTGAAAAGATGCAGGTAGGGGTGTATTCACCAAAATTGAAACCATGTTATAATCGGCTCGATGAGCTATGACCCGATACAGGCTGAAATAGACTGGCGGCGCCCGCCGCCCGGTAAACCAAACCGCCGGCACATTACCGCTGAAAGGCACCATTTGCCGCACCGGCTTATCCACCAGGCGCTGGCGGAAACGCTGGAAGCAGCCGGTTGTTGTGAGGGATCCTTGATATTGGACATAGGTTGCGGTCCCGGTCCAGATGCCGAGTATATCAGCCGGAGTACCCGCAATATTGTCGGCATCGATATCGTGGTGGAGGCGGTTGCCAGCTTCCAAAAGAGAGGCCACAGGGCTGTCCTGGCGGATGCTGTTAAACTGCCTTTTGCGAACAACGCTTTCGATTACGTCGTCTGCCCGGCGGTGCTGCACCACCTGGTCGGGCAGGGTGGTCTGGAAACGTACCTGGGGGAGTTCTTCCGCGTCCTTCGTCCGGGCGGGTATATTTTGGCGCTGGAACCGAACGTTTTGCATCTCTCCGGCCTGCTGATGAACATCGCCAACAGCATCAGGCCCGGTATCACCGGCCTCGTCCCGCACGAGCGGGCCCTGCTGCCGTCCCATCTGAAGAAGGTGTTCCGCAGTACCGGCCTGGAAGTGGTGGAATGCTCCGCTGCCTCGTACACCTGGAACCGCCTGCCGCTCTGGGTTTCCAAGTCCATGTCCCGGATTGAAAGGCCATTCCGGAGCCTGGGACCTTTCCGGTACCTGGGATGGTTTACAATAATCACGGGGCGCAAGCCGGGATAGTTCACAATGTCCTATTAAAAATAGTGACAAAAAGGTCTTGACAAGACTCGTACACATGTTCTACTATACTTTATAGTAACCCGTTTACTGGGGTTCCTATTGACTTTGATTGTGTGATGACTATAATATGGGCTATATCCGGTGAAGTGGTAGAGAAAGAAAGTGTATTCACGGATTAGTAGTTAGCCCCGGTATAATGGCCGAGGCTATATTTGTTTTTGGATGAGCAATTTATGAAAAAAACAAATTGTTTTGATGTGGCAAGCTATATACTAGGTAAACTGGGGAAAATGACTACCTGGAAATTGCAGAAGCTCTGCTATTACTGTCAAGCCTGGTCATTAGTCTGGGATGATGATCCCCTGTTTAGCGAACGCATTGAAGCATGGGCTAACGGTCCGGTCATCCCTGCTTTATACGAAAAACACAAAGGCAGCTTCACCATTTCTAAACTGTCTGCCGGTAATCCGGACAAACTCAATGGGAATCAACGTGAAACGATCGATAGTGTATTGGGAACGTATGGCGATAAGTCTCCGCAATGGCTGAGCGAATTGACACATAAAGAAAAACCATGGATAAATGCCAGGGAAAAAGCTAGACTGGCTCCCGGTGAACGCGGAAATTCCGTGATTCCCTTGGATGACCTGGCCGAGTATTATGGCGGCCTTTAAAAAACGAAAGACAGTTAATACCACTGAGGATTTCCGTACTGTAAAAGAACCAAAAGTATCATCATCGGTAAGCGTTTCAAAAACTCCTCGATGGATTGGTCCTACAAACATTGAAAATACCCATCTAGCGTGGAGATTCAGTAAAGCAGATTTGAATGGTCCATATCATTGTGGCGCCTTATCCCATGAAGATTTTAGACAATTGTGGGATAGATTGCGTTCTTTTGAAGGAAAAAATGCTGAAGAGTTGCATGCAAATGGAAGTCTCCACGAAGTCAGTATCGAAAATATCAGCCGCGAAGCGAAGCAACGAATCTCCGAACTGAAATATGACGATATTGATTCTATCCATTCTTTCAGGATAGATGGTAAATGTCGGTTATGGTGCATGAAGTATCAAAACATATTTTGTATACTCTGGTGGGACAAAGACCATGAAGTTTATCCCGTTGAAAAAAGGCATACTTAATACATAGCTTCGAATACAAGAAAATTTCTAGTAAACAAGAGCCGGAGTACGTCATGAAACAGACCCTGCCCGCTACCCGTTTCGGGAACTACGAATTCCGCTGGGGCGAGAAGACCTGGGTCATGGGCATCTGCAACCTCAGCCCGGATTCCTTTTCCGGGGACGGCATCGGGCCGGACGTAGACGCTGCCGTGGCGCAGGCAGTGCGGATGGTGAAGGAGGGCGCGGACATCATCGACGTGGGCGGGGAATCAACCCGTCCCGGCACGAAGCCGATGGACGTCAATGATTTCCAGTGGGAACTGGACCTCGTGCTGCCGGCCATCCGGGCTATTTCAGCGGCGGTCTCCGTGCCCATCAGCATCGATTCCTACAAGGCCGGCGTCGCAGCGGAAGCCCTCAAAGCCGGCGCCAGTATCGTCAATGATATCTGGGGGCTCAAGAACGACCCCCGGCTGGCTGATGTGGCGGCAGACGCCGGGGCGCCCATCATCCTCATGGCCAATGAGCGAGACGCTCCGCCGAAAGCGGGCATCCTCGCTAAAGTGATGGCGGACCTGGAATACGGCGTCCGCACCGCCGAGGCGGCCGGTATACCGCCGGAGAACATCATCGTCGATCCCGGCTGCGGTTTCGGGAAGACGCTCGAACAGAACCTGGAACTCGTTAATCGGCTGGCCGAGCTGAAACGTTTCGGCAAACCGATATTGCTCGGGACGTCCCGCAAGTCCATGATCGGCAATGTGCTGGGCGTGCCGCCGGAAGACCGACTGGAAGGCAATCTGGCGATAACCGCCATCGGGATCGCCAACGGAGCGGACATCGTGCGGGTGCATGACGTGAAAGAGACCGTCCGCGTGTGCCGGATGAGCGATGCCATCGTGAGAAGGGGGTCCGTCGATGACTGACCTGGCTCGGGTGTTCCTCGGGCTCGGCTCAAACCTCGGTGACCGGCAGAAGAACCTGGACCGGGCGCTGGAATACCTGCGGGAGCGTCTGCGCGTCATCAAGGTATCAAAAATATACGAGACGGATTTCATCGGCAAGGCCGGGCAGCCGCGCGTCCTGAACCTCGTCTGCGAGGTCAATACCCGGCTTTCACCGGAAAACCTGCTGAAACTGGCCAAGGGCATCGAGGTCAAGATGGGCCGCAAGGGGACTAGCGGAGACTCGCGGATCATCGATATCGATATCCTGCTCTACGGAGAACTTGCGGTCAACCTGCCGGACCTGGTGATACCTCACCCGCGCCTCGTGGAGCGGGAATTCGTGCTGGTGCCGTTTACGGAAATAGCGCCGGACGTGGTCCATCCGGTATCCTGGAAAACCATCAGGCAGTTGCGGGAGGCCATCAAGGAAAAGCAGGGCGTCCTGCCGTGGGAGGGACAATGAACCGGGAAATCATCGACGAAATGATGCGCCGGGACCGCGCCGCCTGGGAAGAACTGACCGCGATACTCGACGCAAATCCGGACCGCAGCCTCCACGAACCGGGCACTCCTCTCTGGACGAGCCGCGACGCCTATGCCCATCTCGCCCGCTGGATGGAATACGGGACACAGGCCATCAAGGTACTGCTGTCGGGCGGCGCCGTGCCCGAACGGACCGAGTCCGACGATGAGATCAACGGCCGCTGGCAGCGTGAAGACAGCGATATGAGCCTCGATGAGACCCGTCAGTGGGCCGCCTGCGCCCTGATGGAGCGGGAACGGATGCTGCAGAGCGTCCCGGAATCGCGGTGGGGCGGGGACATCGAGAAGTACGCCCGGTGGAACGGCGAGACCCACTTCCGCGATCATATTTCCTATATCACCCTGACGGACGACCGCCCGGTACCCTCGACCTCGCCAGCGGCCGTGACCGCACAGCGAGGAGGCGGCATGTACGAGATCGTGGTGGAGAACCACTTCGAGGCGGCGCACTACCTGCGGGGCTACCAGGGCAAGTGTGAAAATATGCACGGCCACCGTTACCGCGTGGTGGTGCATATAGAGGTCAGGCAGACCAATGACATCGGGCTGGCGCTGGATTTCACCGTGGTGAAGAAGTATTTGAACGCGATCTTGGACCGGTTCGACCACACCTGCCTGAATGATATCTCACCGTTCACCGGGATCAATCCCTCGGCTGAAAACATCGCCTCGACGATTTATGGCGAGCTGGCGGAAAAGCTGGCGGCGGAACCCGCGAAATTAACGGCCGTGGAAGCCTGGGAAACGCCGTTCCAGGGAGTTATTTACCGGCCGGCGTAGGGGAGAAAAACCCTCACCTCTCCCTTTTCAAAGGGAGACGATGGATTACCATATGCCAGTTATGCTGCGGTTCGATAAGCTGTAAGGCTGCTCCCGCTTTACGGCAGCCGCCATTCCAGAAACCAAACCTGTGGGTAACCCTTGTTAGTAGAGTACGAATCCTGCCCCACCTTCCTTTTCAAGGAAGGCGATGGACCCGAGTGTGTTGAAGCGTCGTTGCAGTGCCGGGAAAAGCAGGACGGCTCCCGCTTTAGGGCAGCCGCTACCGCGGATACTAATAGCTAGAATGCCCAACCGGGTAAGACAGGCGTCCCTGCCTGTCCGCAGGCACGGAGGCCCGCGCTACCCAAAACGACGGGGCATGAATGAATGAGTCTTAAACCCAGACCTGGGTTCTACTTTTGCGGCGGGAGCAGGTTTGGGATGGAGTCCTCGATTGGGTAGTCGGCGGGGCAGGCGGAGCAGTGCAGGTTCCCGGTGATGATCTCCCCGTCCTTTTCTTCCGTCACGGTCAGTTCCAGGCTGCCATGGCAGATAGGGCAGGCCAGGATGTCCATGAGACTATGCTTCATGGTTGTAGTATAACATAGTCGGGGAAGACGGCGTCCTCAAAGGAGGAGAAGCCGGACCGGCGGCGGGAAGGGACTGCCGGCGGATGCTTTTCCTTACCTATGTGGTCCTGGAGGTCATGGAGCCGGTCGGCGATGGCGGGTTGGGGCAGGGAGGTTATCTCCACCGGGCGTGAAAAGTAAAAACCCTGGATGATGCGGCAGCCGGCCTCCAGCACGCGGAGTGCCTCCTGCTCCGTCTCCACGCCTTCTGCAATGACGAGCGAACCCGTCCGGGCGGCAAGCTGCACCAGCGTTTTGACGGCCAGGCTGGCGTGTTCATTCTCCGTCATTTTACGCACCAGCGAGATGTCTATCTTCAGTACTTCCGGCTGGATGAAGGAGATGCGCACGGGGTCGCAGGGGAAGGTCCCGAAGTCGTCGAGGGCCAGTTTAAACCCGTACTTGCGGCAGCTATCGGCGAAGACCTCGAGGTCTTCCGCCCGTTCGATACGGCACTCGTCCACTTCCACGATGATATTGCCGGGCAGGATGCCGCAGGTGGTGACGGTCTCGTAGATGTGGCGCGGAACGAAGTCATCCGAGATGACATCCGGATGGACGTTGAGGAACAGCCGCGTATCGTCCTCATGGGAAAACCGGGAGGCGAAGGCCAGAATGATCGCCTCACGGCAGCGTCGGTCCAGGTCGGGTATGTATCCGCCGCGGGCGGCCTGTTCGAAAAGCGTGTACGGCGTGATGATGTCCCCTGCGGCATCGATGCCCCGGATGAGCCCTTCGTACCCGCAGACGTTCTCGTGGGTCACTGAGACAATCGGCTGAAAAACGGCGCGGAGCCCGATGTGGGCCGGCATTTCCCTGGTAGTACTCTCGGTGTGCATAGTACTAATGTAGGGGATAGGAAGTTCCGCGGCAATCAAGCACGCCCTGACAGGGGTGAGGGTACACACCAAATTTGCTGCATGAGAAAAACGGCAGGGAGAGTGCATGTTTTGATACCGGTTTCTGTACCTGTGTCATGGATGGTCCTGGTCGCTGATAGTGCCGGCAGCCTGGTTCACGGCGGCTATCGCAGCGATATACGCCCGGCGGAGCGGCGGCAGGTCATGCGGAGGCACCTTTTTTTCCATCGCTATACGGGTGAGCCGGATGTTGTGCATCAGGGCATTACGGTCTTCCAGGCTGGTAATACACACCGATATATGGGCGAGGCTGTTGAGCATCGTGCTGAAAACGAGGGGGCTCTCCGCGGAATGCCGTATCTGAATATAAGCGATATCGAGCATGTCCCCCAGGCCAAGCGGCCGGCTCATGACCCTGAGCCGTCCTGAACCATCGTAGTGTGCCGGTTCCGGGACGGTACGCTCCGCCAGACGGCAGAGGCTGGAACCGAGCCAGTCCACGCAGATACCGGCAGTATAGGGATCGTTGACACTGGGAGAGAGCGCCCGGGTGGCTATCATCGCCAGGCGTTCTATGGAAAGCCGGATGTCCTGTTCGGTGGTGCGTTCATCCCCGATGATAAAGGCTCCCCTCAAATCGCGCAGCACGCGGTCATCCAGGTGTTCACGCGGCCAGGCCAGCCCGAGCTCCCCACGGAACGGCACGAAATCCCCCGGGATATGGGCCAGGGAAATGATGAGGTCCTTTTTCTCGGCAATGGTGATCAGCTTGGCCATGTCATTGGTCTGGAGAAAACCCGGGTTCACTGTTATTATCGGTATCGCCCGGTTTTCAAAGTCAGCCGGCAGGACGACCTGCATGTGCACGGAACCTTCTTCTTCCGATGGTTCGGGAAACGCCCGCTGGACAGAACGGTCAAGCTCCCGGATCACGGCGGAAATCGTCCGGTTGGACTGAATAGATTTCGCCATCGCATGGATAAAGTTGATCAGAAAGACAATACTGGTAGCGGCCAGCAGCAGTGCTACCGTGATGCCGGACTGCGGCAGCGTTTCACCCGTGGCGCCACGCAGACTGGACAACATGAAAAGGCTGTAAATAAACGTACCGGAAAAGACACCGAGCGTCAACTGTGTGCTCCTGTCCTGCATGAAGTTTTTCACCAGTTGCGGCCCGAACTGACTGGCTGACTGGGACAGCACGACGATCGTTATGGAGAATACGACGCCGGCGACCGTGATGGTGGAACTGGCAATGGTGGAAAGGATAGAACGGGCGCTTTCCACGCCGCCGAACGATACCCACCACAGGGTGACCCCTTCTTCGCCGAGGACGGTATCCACCCACGTCATGAGGTACCAGAGACCGATGGACAGCGCCACCATCAGGCCGGGTGTAAACCACAGGCTTGACCGCAGGGTATACCAGAGACCAAAGAGTCTGGTTATCAATGATGCTCCCTTCTATTTGGACCGATCACAGGGACCGTATCATGACTTGATGAGTAACTGTTCTTCATCTTCCTCCGCGGAAACACGCAGGACGTAACGGTAAAGCTGGACAATGGTGGATGCCAGCGGCACGGCCAGCACCAGTCCCCAAAAACCGGCAATAGCGGCGCCGACGATGATGAGCACCACGGCCACAGCCGGGTGGATATGCATGAACTGCCCCTGGATCCTCGGGACGAGGAGGCTGTTTTCAATGAGCTGGACGCCGAAGAATATGACGATGACCCAGATGACCTTACCGGGGTCGATGGCCAGGACCACAAGCCCCGCTATCGCGCCGCCGATCCAGGGACCGAGAACGGGGACGAGTTCGGTTATGCCCGCCACGACGCCCAGGCCGACGGCGATGGGCAGATCGATGATGATGACCAGGCCAATAAAGGCCAGCGTACCGACGAACAGGCCCGTAACGAGTTGGGCCCGAAGGTAACCGCCCAGGACATCGGTAATGATGTGGCTGGTGTTACGGAGATGCCGCCCGGCCTTCCCGGGGAGCCAGTTGAGAAAGCTTTTACTGAGCAGTTCGTGGTCCTTGAGGAGATAGAAGAGGAAGATGGGCAGGGTAGCGAACCCGGAGATGTAGGTAAATGAACTCGGTATCCAGTTGATGATGCCGGTGAACAGGTTTTGAACGGCCTCTCCCAGGAAATTTCCCAGGTTTTCGCTTATATTGAGTTCTCCGGCCGCGGTATCCGGCAGCCAGGAACGCAGGTTGTCCAGCCATTCCTGGATAGTATCGAGAGCGGTCGTGAAGTATTCCGGAGCGTTTTCCACGATCTCGGAAAAAGCGTCTATGGCCGCGGAAACCGCATAAAAACCTATTGACCCGATGATACCGATGATGATGATGAAAACAAGGATAATGATGGATATCCGCTTGGCGGAAGACCATTTTCCGGGCTTCGGGAGTTTACGTTCTACCCATGTCGTAACAGGCAGGAGGAGGTAAGCGAGTATCAGACCGATAAAGAAAGGGAGGGCGATATTGCGCAGCCACCACAGCAGCAAGAATGTCAGGACGAGGGCAATCGTTAGTACGATGATGCCGGAGTGCCTTTGAAGCATGTGCCTGGGGGTGTTCAATTGCGTTTACTCCCGGTCGGGCAAGTATCACCATACTATGATTCATTTCGGCCGAAAGAGATACGTGAAATCCGGTATTTACGTATGTACCGGTACGTACCCTTCATCTATAATGGTAATGTCATGTATCCATCGCTCTTTTGTCAGCTCGAGCATTCAGCCCGGCGCATGCTGGCCTGGTTTTTTAAGACGTTCATCTTTGCCACAGCGGAACTGAAGGAGGAATCGGAAAGGTTCTTCATGACCGGCGAGACGGCATTCCGTTATTTCGAGTGGCTTCGTGCAACGAACATGCGCCAGCGATATCCAGGGAGATGGAAGGTCCTCATGGCTGATTTCGCCGCGGCCTATTTCAGGCTGGTAGCGCTCGGGACCGCCGGTACGCTGTGCGGTATGGCCCTGTTCGGTCTGGCCGGATAAGAGCCGGTTAAGACCCTTATCCGGCTTTATTTTTCAACGTCTCCTGATAACGAAGTTATATATCAGGCTGATGATGAGCAGCGCCAGGAATACCCAGAACAGGATAAAAGCGATATCCGTGGCGGCTTCCACGATACCACCGAAGCCGAATATGGCGGCTACGATGGCGACCACGAGGAACAATAGTATCAGGCCTATCAAACCCTCCTCCTTTCACCGAGGATGCTCGGACGCGTTGCTAGACCACGGCGGCCTCCCGGGAGCGGTACTTCTCCACGGGATGCGGACCTTCACTCTCGAACCGGTAGTCCCGGCCATTCTTCTTGATGTTCTCTTCGATGACCTGGTGGCTGGGGACGCCGCCCGCATTAACGATGTTCTGGTACATTTCATAACGGGAACCGGACCCTAGTTGGTCTACCGGGACATACTCGGTGTCTTTGGCTGTCAGGTTCACCTGCGTCTCCAGGACATGGCGGACATAGTCCTTGTTCGGCTGGAAGATAGTCAGTTCCGGGAATTGATCCGGGTACATTTCCTCCGGGTCTTTATTCTCATATTTTCGTGTCATGTCGCAGGCGATCTTCAGGTGTTCAAGTTCATCTTCCAGGTGTGCCTGCCACATATCCTTGATGCGCCTGTCCGGTTCCGTCTCCATGCAGGAATAGTACAGGTAGCATTCGTTGTACTCGTGAAGGACCCACATATCGAACCAGGAAACCGTGGGGTCCGCCAGGGATTCGTAGTGAGTAACGTGCTGCTCTTCTATCTGCGCAATCTCAGCGTAGAGGCCGCGGCCGAGCATAGTATCCGGCCTGCCTCCCACATTCATGTAGAAGTTCATGGTCTGCTGTTCGCCGGCCACGATGGTCATGACGTGGAGTTTGGTAAGGATGTCCGCTTCGGCGTTATGGTACGGCCGGCGGATCTCATCCAGGGGATGGCGGTGTTCCAGTTGGGTAGGTCTGCCCACGGTTATCTCGGTGAGTCCACCGCAGATGGTTTCCGCCCGCTTGCCTTCGGTCATTTCCAGCAGGTTGGCGTAGCGGTAAAGGTGGTCGAAGTCTTCCAGCAGGGCGAAGTCCAGCGCGGCGCGGACGTTGGGGTCCGGTTCGGTCCGGGCCAGGTAGGCGGTCAGGTCTACGGCCACCTGTTCGTAGCCGATGGTCACTTCCAGGGTGGATTCATCCGCCGGGGGCAGCCAGTTGATCATCTTCTGCTGCTGCTGTTCGATCCGCCGCGAGAGCGCCAGGGCTTGTTTGAGGGCAAGGTCGTCCGTGTGGCGGGCGAACTGGTGCCCGAACCACACGGCCTCCGCCTCGATGCCGTTCATGAGGATGACCCTCGTCCGCGTATAGGGGTGCACCTCATTCTTGTTGTATGGTTTGACGTTGATTTCCGGCCAGTTGCGGATCTGTTTCTCAACCGGCCTGCCTCTTTCTCTAAACGGGTTTATCGACATTATCTCCTCCCTTCCTCCGGGTATCGTTCATCGGTGCTGCTGACCGTTGTCTATTCTATTTTTCGACCCACTCGCCGAGTTCGTTCTTTTCGTATTTCTGTTCCACGGCCGCCCAGGCTACCTTGTGGGCGGTTTCTTCCAGTGAAGCATTACCGCGGCGTTTGGACGGGTCCCGGTACTGGTCGATGGCGCTGTCGTGGGCTTCCTGGTAGATGTGCCAGGCATGCTCCGGCAGCTTTTCCTCGACCATGTCCGGTATATTTTTCGGAGTGTTTTCTTTTCGCGGCACGGCGCCTCCTTTCAGCGGGTCTGAAGACCCGCCGGTTTGCCAGCCTGCGGCTAAGCCCTGGCTTTCTCGCTCTCGAACTGCTCGGCGATCTTCATCATGCGGTCCTCCGGGATGAGCTTGCGGGCTTCCTGGAAGATCTTGCCTTCTTCCTCCTCGATGTGATGGCTGATCATTTCCTTGAGTACGCTCGCCTTGGCGTCCCAGCGTTCATCCGAGGAGGACATTTCCTCGAGTTCGTTCATTATCAGTTTGGCGGCGTGGTGTTCTTCGATGGCCTCGAGAGTGTCTTCTTTCGATTCCTTGTGTTCCTGGAGGACGGGGTAGAAGTACCTCTCTTCTCCCCGCATGTGCGGCATGAGTTCGTGCTTTATCTTGCTGAAAAGCTGTTCCTTTTCGGAACTGCTCCCGGCGGACTGGACCTGCTGGAAAAGGGATTTTACTATTTCATGTTCAGAATGCAGTGTATCTAGAAACTGAGCCATTGTTTTCCTCCGTATTGTCCGTTTACTATTCTTGTACCGTTGGGGTGCAGCGCCTGGCCTGTCATATCCGAAGAACCGTCTGTGACCGGGAAGAGGTAGCTCCTGGTGCTGGGCTGGAAAAGCTTTCTTCCCGGTTGTCACGGTGAACTCCTTATAAACCGAGTGGCAGTAAATGGTTGTACTGCCACTCTTTCCGGTCCCTTTGTTAAAGTTTACTTGAGTTTGCTGATTCCTGTTCAACCTCATTCGCCCGGTTGTATTCCCGCTGTGGCAGCCGGTTAAACAATTCCATGACATTTTCCGGGGCGCCGTTTGATTTGGCGGTAGAGACGATGGTTTCCCGGTTAACCGGGAAACTAATACCTTTAAGGTACCGGGCGAACCGGGCGGCGCTGACATTCGAAGTGTGAAGCGAAGCCTTCCCACCTTCATGGCCGCCTCTCCCGGCCGGGTCTTCACCTTGCATGCGTCCTCCTCGAATGACAGGCAGGATCGGGTCACTTCATTTTGCCGAATTCCTGTTCGACATCCGTTGGATAGTCGTATTCCTGTTCCGGTAATTTGTTGAGATACTGCATGACACTTTCCGGGGCGCCGTTGGACCTGGCGGTGCTTATAATGGTATTCCTGTCCGTCGGGAAATCAATTCCCTTGAGGTAGTGCTCCAGTTGCGCAGCGCTGGCTTTTTGGCTGTGCATGAACGCTTCTCCTCCCTTTTGTCCGTCTCTGACGGCGGGGTCTTCATTGGTCATCATATCTCCTTCTTACAGAATCCCGGGAACTGTTTACTTCATCTTGCCGAATTCCTGTTCGACGTCCGTGGGGTAGTCATACTGCCTCTCCGGCAGTTGGTTAAGATACTCCATGACTTCTTCCGGGGCGCCGTTGGATTTGGCTGTGCTGATCACCGTATTTTTGTCAGTGGGGAAGTCGATCCCCTTCATATACTGGGCCAGCATCGCAGCACTGACTTTCGACATAGTTCCACCTCCTTACTCTCTCCATGCCTGCCTTACGGCAGTGCTAACTCAAGTCTATTTTCACACCTGGACAGGCACAATCTGTGTTTGCACCTATCCGTCAGTGCCTTTCTCCAAACGATTTCGACCGTTTTTTTCGACCCGTCTGCCCATAAATTACGTAACTACGACGATGATTTCAGAAATCGTACCTAGGTATAATGAAAATATATGACGGTACTGATAGCTATCAATACGAGAGACGCCATCATCATGGGGTCGGACAGCCAGGGAACGGTGACCCGGCCTCTTATTTCCCCGGAAGACCTCTCCGAGTACTTTGAAAGGGACAACGGCCAGCGCCTGAAAGCAGGGGTGGACGGGCAGCCCGTCCTGGATAACTGGGCGAAGATCGCCTGCCGGACGAAGAACGTACCCTACAAGACCTATACATGCGTCGATAAAATGCATTCACTTAAGCCGTTGAATATGGGGATCATGTCCAGTGGCATTTCCGCTATCGGGGACCGTTCCGTCAAGAGCCTGCTCGGGGAATTCATGACGACGGCTGTCTTCACGGAATTGAGTTTGGGAGACTACACGCTCAGAGAGACAGCGGAACAACTCCTGGCGTTTTTCCGCCAGCGGTACCTGGAAGAGTTTCCGGAGAGCGGTCCGGACCTGGACCTGATGCTCTGCGGCTATGATAGCGGCCGTTATACCGCCGGAGTGGCGCGCGTTCATGTGCACCTCGGGCAGATGTCTGAGCCGGACCATGATTTCTGCATCTTCTTCGGCGGGATAACCCGCGAACTGCAGCGGCTGCTGTTCGGCATAGACGCGGAAGGCAAGTCCAGGCTGATGCAGCGGAACCGGAGTATCCTGGCAAAATACCATGAACTGCTTTCCGAGCAGCTCAGAGATGCGGGTGTCGATATCCAGTTGAAGCTGCCGGAGGAATTCGGCAGTGAGTTGAAGATCTTCCACGAATGGCGCATGGAGAGCCTCCAGATGAATTGCGCCAATTATTCAGAAAAGACCGCACTGGAAGCCGCTGAGTTCCTCATCAACGTGATGATCAAGACGCAGCAGTTCAGTAACCAGGTCCCGAGCACGGGCGGCAATCCGCAGATAGCTATCATCAGGAAGCACTCCGGCTTCGAGATGGTCACTCGTTAACCGTTCCGGTACGTCCTACCGCGGTCCGATGCGCCGCTGGTCCAGGATCAAGCTGTTCAGTTGGTGGCTCACTTCATCGTAGTTACTGAACTTTTTGTCCGGCAGCTCCTTCAGCATGGCCATTACGTCTGAAGGCGCGCTTTTCTGGCGGGCGGCGTTAATAATCGACATCCTGGATGCGGGATAACGGACGGCTTCCAGATAGTCTTGAAATTTGTCAATGTTGATGCTGTCCATGAAGTCCATTATCCGGTGCGTTTCTCCGGCATGACAATAGGCACAGGTACGGTAACCGGACTGCGGAGCGCATAGTTCATTTGCCGTATTTACCGGTTTCGCAGGCGCACGGCACCGTTGCAGGGCGTCAGGTTGCACCTGCCGCCCGAATGGGGGTAGAATGAGGGTAGCTTCAGGCTAAGGTAGTCCGGAATGATCAACTACCCCGTATTGGTGTTGAACCAGAGCTTCGAACCGCTTGCCGTCTGCCACGCCCGCCGAGCTATCGTCCTGATATTCCAGGGCAAAGCGGAAATGCTGGAAGATGGACGAGGTTACGTACGTTCCATCGAAGAGACCATCCCGCTCCCTTCCGTCATCCGCCTGGCCCGGATGGTGAAACGACCGCGCCGCCAGCGCAAGATGAACCGTTACGAAATCTTCCACCGGGACAACTATACCTGCCAGTATTGCGGGGAACAGAGCCGGCATCTGACGCTGGACCATGTCATGCCGAGGTTCCGCGGCGGCCAGCACACCTGGGAGAACGTGGTGAGTTGTTGTGCGGCCTGCAATCGTCACAAGGCGGGACGGACACCGGAAGAAGCCCACATGAAGCTGCGGACCCAGCCAGGGCCGCCTCGAGATACACGCTTTACCGTGCCTTACCGGTACGCCGGCAAGCGGGATGAATGGGAAAAGTACCTGGTTTACTACCAGAGCTAACGAGTAATTTCGTTCAGGGGCAGTTCAACCCTGGCTTCCGAATCAAGCTCCACCATCACCGTTTCCTTAAGCATATTATTACCGACGACGGTGGCTTCACCGAATCGGGTGATGACGCGCTGACCGGCCTTGGGCATGCGTGCTTTCATGGCGCGGTACTGCTCCCCTTCATAGGCAAGACAGCACATTAAACGGCCGCAGGCGCCGGATATCTTCATGGGATTAAGCGGCAGGTCCTGTTCCTTGGCCATCTTGATGGAAACGGGCGTGAACTCCGTGAGGAAACAGGCGCAGCAGAGCTGGCGGCCGCAGCGGCCGTAGCCGCCGAGCAGTTTGGCTTCGTCACGGCTGCCGACCTGCCGGAGTTCCACGCGGGTCTTGAACTTTGAGGTCAGCCGGCGCACAAGTTCCCGGAAGTCCACCCGCTCTTCGGCTGAGAAAAGGAACGTCAAGCGGGTATTGTCCAGGTTGTATTCCGCGGAGAGGAGCTTCATCGGCAGCTCGAGCTCATTGATGAGCTTCTCGCATTCCTCTATCGCTTCCGCGGAACGGGCTTCATCTTCACTCGCCTTGGTGATGTCTTCCTCGGTGGCTATACGGATGACCGGGCTCAGTTCGTCCGTGTTCTCGTTCGGGCCGGTCTCTTCCGGCGCCGTTTCGATGAAACCGAGTTCCAACCCGCGGCTCGTCTTGACAACCGCACACTCACCGGGGACCAGTTCATGATTACCGGCGTTGAAGTGGTATATCTTACCGGCTTGTTTGAACCGGATGCCAACTTTTCTAACCATATATTACGGGCGCGCTGCAGACTGTTGCAGGCCCGCTGCCTCCTTTACCGGGGGGATATCTATCATCAACACTTCCAGCGCCAGCCGGGGATTGACGTTACGCCGCATATGGTCGGCTGCCGCTTCGATGCCGGCGATGGTCCGGCGGATGGCGTCGAGGTCATATCCCTCAGCCAGACCGGCGATCTCTTCCCTCCGGTCGATATTTGTTATCATAACATGACAGCCAAGTTTTACCAACATCAGGTCATGCCAGTAATCACGCCAGGTGTCCAGCAGACCGTAGACAGCCTTGCGGTTCTGCGCGAATCGTGAGGCTGCCTGGGCCGCCCAGGTAAACCGCGTTACCGTATCCCCCCGGATGATTTCCAGGAGGCGTTCCATCTCCTCGTTGCGGGCGGTGAGGAGGCTTTCATCTTCAATCGCCGTAAACGCCCACCCGGGGCAGCCGTGTGAGAGCCGCGCCAGCAGGTCAGCTTTTTCCTGCGGGACGTCCCGTGCCGTCAGGGCGGCGGTGATGTCTTCCGTTTTGACCGGCATCAGTTCCAGCCGCTGGCAGCGTGAAACCACCGTAGCCGGGAGCAGTTTCTCGTTCACGGTCAGGATGATGAAAGTCACGTTCCTGACCGGTTCCTCCAGGGTCTTGAGGAGCCGGTTGGCGGCGTTCAGAGAAAGGAGTTCGGCGTTATCGATGATGAAGACCTTATGACGTCCTTCGAATGGCGGCAGGTTGGCGTCATGCTGCATGTCCTGGACCTGCTCGGTGCTGATGGACTTCTTTTCTTTCTCTTCATCAGCGGCGAGGCCGATGACACGGACATCGGCATGGCCTCCGGAAGCGATTTTTGTGCAGGCGGTACAGGCGCCGCAGGGCGGGTCATCGCCGGTACAGTTGAGCGCCTGGGCCAATGTCAGCGCCAGCTTCATCTTGCCGATGTGCTCCTGCCCGGTAATGAGGTAAGCATGCGCCGGCCGGCCCGTTTCCAGGCCGTGCTGGAGCATTTGAACGGCGCGAACGTGTCCTGTTATCTGCCACATGGTAACAATCGATACTGCATCAAATATCGCGGGCGGTGAGGTCTTCGATGGTCTCCCTCACTCTCACGAGGCGGGCTTGCCCGTCCTTCACGAAGACGACCGCAGGGCGGTAATTGCCGTTGTAATTGCTGGCCATCGGAACGGCATAAGCGCCGCTCCCGGCCATGGCCAGGATGTCCCCGGCCTGAGGATCGGGAAGATCCACTTCCGGGATAAGGACATCTCCGGACTCGCAGTACTTGCCGGAGATGGTGACCTTTTTTGTATTGGGGGAGGAAGCCTTGTTGGCGAGCAGCGCTTCCTGCGCGAAGCCGTACAGCGGGTACCGGATATTGTCTCCCATGCCCCCGTCCACGGATACATAGGTACGGACGCCGGGTATTTCCTTGATGACGCCGAGGGTGTACAAGCCAATGCCGTACTGGGCGACGATAGCCCGGCCGGGCTCGATGACGAGCTGCGGCAGGGGAAGGTTATGGTCTTTGCATTTCTGACGCAGGCGGGTAGTGATGGCTTCTGCGAAGTCCGCGATGGAAGGCGGCCGATCGCCGGGGTGGTAGGCAACGCCATAGCCGCCGCCGATACTGAGGACCTGTGTCTCGAACCCGAACCGGCGGCGAACGTCAGCGGTGTAGTCCAGGACGATGTCGATAGCGGCGAGGTATGGTTCGAACTCGAACAACCCCGAGCCGAGGTGGAAATGGAAACCGCGGGGGTTCAGGCTGGGCGTCTCCACGGCCAAACGGACCGCCTCATCCCAGGTGGAACGGGTCAGACCGAACTTGGAATCGACCGTGCCGGTAGTGTTGAACTTGTGGGTGTGGGGATCGATACCGGGCGAGAGACGCAGCAGGATGTCTGCACGGCGGTTTGCGGCAAGACCGGCCAGCAGGCGCAGTTCCGGAAGGTTATCGACGACGATATGGCCGATACAGGACTCCAGCGCCAGTTCCAGTTCCCACGGCGCCTTGTTGTTCCCGGCGAAGCTGATGTTCTCCATGGGGAAACCCGCCACGCGGGCATACTCTATCTCACCACCGGAGACGACGTCCAGTCCCACGCCTTCTTCCGCGACAAGCTGGAGCATGGCCAGGCAGGTGAAGGCCTTGCAGGCGTAGATGACGGAGACTTCCGGGTAGCGGGAGCCGAACTCGCGGCGGAACTCAGCACAGCGGGCTCGCATGGCGGCTTCATCGAAGACGTAGAGGGGAGTGCCATAGGTCTGCGCCAGGGAGACGCAATCACAGCCGCTCACGGTCAAACGGCCATGGCCGTTAACGGCGGCGGACGGTGGGAAGACGCTCAACATGGAATCGGTACCTGTATCAGTCATTGTTTCAGTTGTATGGTAACAGTGCGGGGAGCGGCAAGTCAATGAAGTAAATTATGTAAAAACGTGGCTTTTTGCAACATTCTTGTCCAATTGAGCGGCACAGTGTAGAATAATGGGAGTCTTTCTAATCCCGAGTCGGTTTTTCATTCAGCATTTTGACGCGGAAAACAAGAACGGAACCAGAGTGAACGACGCACCTTCAGACAGCGACCAACCTCAGGACATCGAGTATCCCCGGAACGGCAGATTCGTCAAGGCGAGAGCTTATTCGGCGCGTATCTTCAGTTCGTTACGGTACCCGGCTTACCGCATGTACGTCTATTCCATGGTCGGCCACTGGGCTTCCATGCAGATGCAGCAGTTTGTCGGCGCTCTGCTCATCTATCGTTTGACCAATGCCGGAGTGGTCATCGGCTACATGGCGCTGGCCCACTCCATTCCCATGGTGCTCCTCTCTCTTTACGGCGGCGCGCTGGCGGACCGGGTGGAAAAGCGCCAAATGCTGCTGTGGAGCCAGGTGGCAGCCGTGCTCCTGTCCCTGATGGTGGCCCTGACATTGACGACAGGCTATCTGAGCGCGGAGAATGCCGGTTCCTGGTGGGTTATCATTTTCTCCAGCGCCGTCCAGGGCATTATTTTCGGGCTGATGATGCCAGCCCGCATTACCGTCATGCCGGAGATCGTCGAGCCGAAAGACCTGATGAACGCCATTTCCATCAATAACATGGGCATGAACCTGTTCCGTATCATCGCCCCGGCTGTAACGGCGTTCATCGTGGCGAGCTGGGATTTTACCGCCGCTTACTACGTGATAACCCTCCTGAACCTGAGTTCGATATTCTTCATCTTCGGCCTTCCCAAGCTGCCGCCCCGGCAGACCTCGGGCAGGAACCCGGTGGGTGAGATCATCGAAGGCATGCAGTACATGAGAAAAGAGTCTATCCTTATCCTCATCCTCGCATTCACCCTGGGCTGTACCATACTCGGCCAGCCGTTCAACATGCTGCTGCCGATGTTCACGGACAACCCGGACCTCATCGGCGGCGGGGAGATCAGGCAGGGGTGGCTCATGACCGTTTCCGGCATCGGGGCCATCGTTGTTTCTTTCACCCTGGCTTCTTTGCAGAACAAGAAACGCGGCCTCATCATGCTGATCATGGGCATAATCCTGAGCGCATCTCTGAAATTGTTTTCTTTCAACACCGTATGGGTACCGGCGCTGCTGTACGTTTTCCTGATCGGCGCGGGACAGACCGGTCAGATGGCTATCGGGACGACGCTCGTCCAGTACAAGGTAGATCCCGTTTACCGGGGGAGGGTCATGAGTTTCCTGATGCTCGGTTTCGGGCTTTCCAGCCTGGGGACGGTCTTCGGCGGCGTTCTGGCAGATGCCATGGGTATCCAGTGGGCGGTCGGCGGCCTGGCGATGGTGCTGTTGGGATTGACCGTCGCGATACTGTTATTCGGCAAACGGCTGCGGCGATTGGACTGAAACGCCGATTTGGCATACACTAAGGGGCAAGGGGAAGAAAAGTGTACCGGACAACGACGTTATCCAACGGGCTGAGACTTGTGACCTCGGCGATGCCGCAGACACGCTCCGTCGCCATCAATATATTCGTCGGCACCGGCTCCCGTTATGAAACGGACAAAGAAGCCGGTATGTCCCATTTCATCGAGCATGTCTGTTTCCGCGGCACGAAGAAACGGCCCACGGCTTCAGAGATATGCGCCGCCATCGAGGGCACCGGCGGGATGCTCAACGCCGGGACGGACAAGGAACTGACCACTTATTATTGCAAGGTGGCGGACCCTTACTGGGCCACGTCCCTGGAAGTGATGACGGACATCATCACCGGGCCTGTTTTCGCCGGGACCGAGGTAGAAAAGGAACGCCAGATCATCATCGAGGAGATAAACATGACGCTGGACACACCGTCCCAGCGGGTGGCGATGCTTCTCGATGAAATCATGTGGCCGGACCATCCGCTCGGCCGTGACATCGCCGGCAACCGCAAGTCCGTCAGCGGCGTGTCCCGCCAGACGCTGCTGACCCACCTGCACCATGAGTACCAGCCATCCAATACCGTCATCGCCATCGCCGGGCACATCGATGAAGACGCCGTGGCGGCGGAGATCGAGAAGCTGTTGGGCGGCTGGAAGCCCGGCCCATATCGCCGCGGGTTTGCGCCATACCAAAAGACGCCGGGGAGGGTGGTCAAGGTCGAATACCGCCAGACCGAGCAGACCCAGCTCTGCCTGGCCGTACCGGCATTGTCCGTGGTGGACCCGGACCGGTTCAAGGTCGGGGTGCTGAACGTGATCCTGGGAGAAGGCATGAGCAGCCGCCTGTTCACCCATATCCGGGACGAGATGGGGTTGGCCTACAGCATCCACAGCTACCCTGAGTACTTCCTGGACACCGGGGCATTGACCATCGCCGCCGGTGTGGAGAATGACAATCTCAAGACCGCGGTCACCGCCATCCTCAAAGAGCTGGCCCGGTTCAAGGAAGACATTCCGGAAGACGAACTGCGCCGTGCCAAGGAACTGTTCAAGGGGCGAACCCTGCTGCGGCTGGAAGACAGCCATGCCGTAGCCGGCTGGCTGGGCGCGCAATCCATACTCCATCAGAGGATCTACGATGTGGAAGAAGTGCTGGCCATGGTGGATGAAACGACCGTCGAGGACCTGATCAATTTAGCGCGGCGGCTCTTTGTCAGCGAGGAACTCCGGCTGGCAGTGGTCGGTCCGGTTGACCCGGATGAGCCGCTCAATGAACTGCTGGAACTCTAGCGGGTAAACAAATCATCAGCCTTGTTTCAGGCTGTCCAGCATGCCGTTGAACCAGGCGGCAAAACTACGGGCTGTGCTGATATCGGCGATACCCATGACGATGAGTTGATCGCCTTCAACGATGACCGCATGGTCGTCGCGGCGGAAAGCCAGCAGGTCGCTGACCTTGTTGTGGACGCATCCGGGAATCCTGGCAGCCAGGGCTGGGAAACTCGTGGAGAAATCACCGGGTAGCTGAATAACAGCACGTGTTATCCCCGCCATGCAGGATCAGCCGCCGCCCTCAAGCACTTTTATTTCCGGATGACCATCCTCGGCAGGGGCTGAGGCGATGACCTTGCCCTGGGTCGCCAGGTCGTTCTTCTTTTTTACCTGGTTCCGAGAGGGTTTGAAGTATGGGCACTCTTTCAGCGTGCATTCTTTGTTGCGTTTGATATATGTGCAGGCTACCGTTTCTCCGCATTCGAGGACGATGCTCGACTTTTCCCGGAAGAAATCTACAGCGATCTCCAGCGCGCGGCGTGAAGCCCGTTTGCAGCACCGGGCGCCATTATCAACCAGTCTACCGAGAACGTAGGCCGTAGCCTCGTTGGCCAGGCCGCGCGGTTTACCGGTCAAGGGTGTAGCTTCTGTCAACACACTGATGGCGATACCAACGCCGATACCGGCGCCGCAAGCCCCGTGAGAGCCGCACCAGCCGCCGGGCACGCGGGAACCGCGCTCGATGGCCTTCTCCACGGCGTTGTCCGGCACGGGATAGCCAGCGTTTTCCACGGCTTTCACCAGGATGGCCGGGACCATGGCATGGTGCTCCGGTCCATGCATCGGAACGGAAGGATGGGACATGACCTTTTCCAATATCTCCGAAGGGCAAGTACTTTTAGTATTTACCAGGACTCCACGCAGGACATCCAGCGCCGAGCGGCTGTGGCAGGTATCGCAGATGTAATGGCCGTCCGGGCAGGAGATGAGGGCGGAGAAGTCCCCGCCGCAATACGTGCAGGTGTGGGTAGTTTCCTCGGTCCCGTAGACGAGCGGCTTGCCGCAGACGCCGCAGTGTTCGGCAGATGCCATTGTCATGCTGATTGCCCCCAGGGTTTCTTTTTTCAGTATAGCATGGAGGTTGGTCCTTACTGAAAAAACGGGACACCCGTCTTACCCGGAAAGAGCAAGGTGGGTTAATCGAAGCATCGGACCCTGGTTTGAGCAGTGACTATTGCGGCGGGACGGGTACCAGGACGAGGGTCATTTTTTCCATGTTTTCGCAGTCCGGTTTGTAGTAGATGCTGAGGACCCGGACCTGTTCGATGTCCAGGGATTTTACGCCCACCGACTTGTTGAAGAGGTTGAAAACAGTACCGTAGTAGTCATCTTCGCCGGCCGGTACACCTCCCCGGGAGACCTTGACAACCACTGCCATGCCGCCGCCGGTCCGCGTGACACCGGGCTCCGGGTCTGTAAAGGAAACGGTGTATCCGGGCAATTCCACCGTTCCCCGGATGTACCCCAGGTAGTCCGCTATGGCGGCGTAGAAATACGGTGTATCATCGAACTGAAGCACCCCGTCACCGGTGACCCGAAGGGACAGGAAGCTTTCATCATTTATGTCCAGGTCGGGTTCCAGGTTGCCTCCGCTGCAGGAGATGCCGTTCCGGTAGCATTCCGCGGCGCTGTCCAGGTAATCGGTAACTGCCTTCGCATCCAGTGTGGCGACCGGGGTTTGCGCGGCGCGTGGGGTGATGTACACCTCTCTGGTGAAAGAGAACGGCCAACCATCCGCAAATGTACCGGAAATGGTAAGCGGATAGGCGACTTCATCGGAGAAACCGGCGTTGATGAGCGTCATACTACGAGCGGATGTGTCACCTTTGGAAAAGGGATCGGAGGCGTTGACGGGGAATTCGAAATCATATGCTTTGTTTGATTCCAATGTTGCCCGCAAAGACACGATTGGTTCTTCAGAGACACATTTCAGCGTGATATTGACTGAAGGACCGCCGGGATTAATCGGCTGTTCCGGTCCGATGACGGAAACGACTTCCACCGGTTCAGCAAGGTGGGACGGGGTTGGAGATGCTGGAGAGGTAGGAGTGGAAGTAACCCTGGTAGAAACGGTACCGCTGCAGCCGGACAACAACAAGCCTGCCAGGCAAGCGACGATGATGGTCCGGATGGTATATCGGGAGTTCATTGTCGTCCTCCTTTCTTCGAGTAATTATACGCGCGAGGAGGGGAACCGTTACAACTGGTTACGGGACTTGCTGTGGTACATTGAAGGATCACCCGTCTATCGCCTTCCTTTCGCAAAGGAAGGTGGGGAAGGATTTATTCCCGCGGGCAAGATGCCCGCGAAACGGAGGGGCAGGGACGCCCGTCCCATCCGTGGATCAGAGATCGGAAGAGCACACGTCTGAACTCCAGTCACCGCTCATTA
>CAZQQL010000020.1:0-35533 GCA_964595455.1 uncultured Dehalococcoidaceae bacterium | reverse complement strand
CTTCCAGTGAGGCGGCGCCCCGCACGGTGACCTCGATGCGCTTGGTGGCGCCTTCACCGTCTCGCGCCATGGCTTTGGCGAGGTAGATGCAGACGTAATCGAGGGCCTGCTGGAATATTTCCGCGCCGGGGCTGCCGGCGGTGATGGTCTCGCCGCCCGCTTCCCCGCTGGAGAAAATGAAGAGGCTGTCATTGGTGCTGGTATCGCCGTCGATAGTAAGCATGTTGAACGAGACGTCCGCGGCTTTTTGCAGCGCTTCCTTGAGAAACGCGCCGTCAACCGGGGCATCCGTAGTAAGGAAGGCGAGCATCGTCGCCATGTCCGGATGGATCATGCCGGAACCCTTGACGCACCCGCCGATGGAGTAATACCCGACCTTCACGGCGACTTCCTTGAGGACGGTATCCGTGGTCATGATGGCGCGGGCGAAGTCGTTGCCGCCGTTGGAGTTCATTTTTATCTTTGTAAGGCCTGCTTCGATGCGGTCCATGGGGAGGCAGTGGCCGATGACGCCGGTAGAGGCGACGAGCATGCAGTCCGGCTCCAGCCCGAGGCAGGAAGCGGCCTGGTCCGCCATCGTCGCGGCGTCCCGGATGGCAGTTTCCCCCGAACTGGCGTTGGCGCAGCCGCTGTTGACGACGACGCCGCAGGCCTTGCCGGAGACCAGGCGCTGCTGGGAAACGATGACCGGGGCGGCCTTGACCTTGTTACGGGTAAAGAGCGCCGCGGCGGTCACCGGTTTCCCGGCGGAAAGCACGGCTAAATCAAGAGCGCCGGGAACCTTTTTCTTGATCCCGGCGGCTACTGCTCCAGCGCAAAATCCCTTCGGGGAAGTTACCCCTCCCGAAGGGATTTGAGATATCGTTTCTTCCATTACCTCTCAAATATACCATATTGCTGCGGTTGCGGGCAATCAGAGAACGTGTTTTTGCGCGGAAATTGGACGGGGGTACATTATGGTGAATGTCAAGCAGAAATGAGCATCTGCAGCTTGAATCCACTTCCCGGCTCTGCTACACTCTGAGCATGAAGATTTGCAGATTTCGTACGGGAAACACGGTAAAATTCGGCATCCTGGAAGACGAGTCAATCATCGCCGTCGACGGGGAACCCTGGGGGAACGAGATCAATACCTCCAGCCTGCGGTACAACCGGAAAACGGTCAAGCTGCTGGCGCCGTGCCAGCCATCCAAGGTCGTGGCGCTCGGCGTGAACTACCGTTCCCACGGCGAGGAGATGGACCACCGCCTGCCGGAGGAACCGCTTATCTTCCTCAAGCCGCCCACCTCGGTCATCGGGCCGGATGATGCTATCATCTACCCGCCGTCCTCGCAGCGCGTGGACTATGAGGGCGAACTCGGCGTGGTCATCAGGGACGTCACGAAGAACGTGCGCAGGGAAGACGCCTTCAAGCACGTCCTCGGCTATACCTGCCTTAACGATGTCACCGCCCGCGACCTCCAGGCCAGGGACAAGCAGTGGACGCGCGGCAAGGGGTTCGATACCTTCTGCCCCATCGGCCCGTGGATCGAGACCGACCTCTCCCCGGCGAAACTGCGCCTCCAGACCCGCCTCAACGGCGAGGTCAAGCAGGACACCGATACCAGCTTCCTCATCTTCCCGGTGGATGTGCTGGTCAGCTTCGTGTCCGAGGTCATGACCCTGCTCCCCGGCGATGTCATCGCCACCGGCACGACGGCGGGCATCGGCCCGATGCAGCCGGGAGACACCGTGGAAGTGGAAATAGAAGGCATAGGCATACTCAGGAACACCATCGCCCGACCATAACCGGAGAAAAACGGAGGAGGCCATGAAACGCGGTCTGCCGCAGGTCATTGTCGGAGTCGTCATCGTTCTCGCCTCGGTCTATCTCACCGGCTGGATGATCCACATCGCGCCGAGCATACCGCACACTGACCCGGTACAGCAGGTCGAACTCGTCCCGGACCATCCCGTGCTCTACGGCGCCGCCAAATATGGTTCGCTGGCACTGCCGCTGCTTGGGGCGGGCATCATCATTGCGGGCGTTTACCGGGCCGCGGGCGGGAAACTGGCATCGCTGCGCGGTTCAGCTTATCTTGCCGTCAGCGGCATGCTTATCGTGGCCCTCGGCATCACGATTCTCATATGGGGATTCCCGACCTCATTCCACAGCGTTCAACCGGTAATTACAGAAAATGGTGACCAGATGATGCACGTGTTCAGTAATCCGGGCTACCTCCACGAGGTACCGCAGAACATAGCCTTTTCACTGGTACCGGTCGGGCTGCTGGCCGCCGGGTACGGCATCGTCCAGTACCTGAAAACCAATAAAGAAGCGGGACAGCCGGCATGAACTACCATAAGGCAGTCCTGATCCCGCTGCTTGTCCTGTCACTTGCCTTAATTCCTGTCTCTTGCGGGGACACCGCCGATGAGACGACCTCTTCCGTCCCAGCCTACACACCCGGCGTGACGCCTGAAGTGCCATCATTCACCGATGAAGAACTGAAAGCCATCGGACTGGACGAGACGCAGATAGGCATGTACCACGAACGGGGCGTCCTCAACGTCGACAACCCGGAACTCGCGTCCACCCTGGCCGGTTTCAGGATTACGCCGCCGGGGTTCGTACCGGAAGGCCTGACCCGGGGACCCTACTCCGTAGCGATATCCGGCGCCGTGCTGCCGGAAGCCATGAAACCCAAGTTTAACAACACAACCGTCACCGTGATCTATTCGCTTCCGGACGACCCTAAAATCATGCTCGCTCTCATCTACATGGTCCACAATACGGGGCTGGGCGCCGGCGAGCCAGCGGAGATCGGCGAATACCAGGGCATGAAGGTCTACCAGCCGGCCAATGGCAACGGGTACGCCTCGCTCGGGCTGGTGTGGGGCGAGGACACCCGCTATTTTTCCATTGCGGCGGTACTCGGCGGGCCTTTGGATGAAGAAACGGTCATGAAGATCGCCGAATCGATAACGATTGAGTAAATATGAAATGGATTCCCGCTTTCCCGACTGGTGTACGGGACAGGTCGCGGGAATGAGACTACGCTAAAAGGAACTGATTATGGAAGCAATGACAACCTATTTCGATAAACCCGGCCCGGACAACACCGACGCCGTCATCAGGCTTGCCAGAGCCCGCGCGGACGCCCTGGGGATCAAGTCCATAGTCCTTGCCTCCAACACCGGGGGGACCGCCTTCAAGGCGCTGGAGGTATTCAAGGGCTGCAAGGTGATTTCTGTCTCTCACGTGACCGGATTCTTCAAACCGGACGAGCAGGAATTGACGGAGGAAAACCGCCGGCACATCATCGAGAAAGGCGGCATCGTCCTGACGGCCGCCCATGCTTTCGGGGGCCTGCAGCGGGCTTTGGCGCGGGAAGGCACCCCGCCGGGACTGACCGTGTCCATGGGGGACACCATCGCCATGGCGCTGCGGACCTTCGGGCAGGGCACCAAGGTGGCGCTGGAGATCGCCGCCATGGCTGCAGACGCCGGTCATGTCCGCACGGACGAGGACTGCCTATCAATCGGCGGCTCCGGGCGCGGCGCGGACACCGCCCTCGTTATCCAGCCTTCACCCACGCACCGGTTCTTCAACTCAAAAGTCCGGGAGATCATCTGCAAACCGCGATTATAATTGTACCATGCACCACACGCTGAAGTTTTACAGTAAGAACCGCCGCAACGTCCTGCGGTTCTACATGTTCTTCGCCGCCTGGACGCGCGTACCGCTGGTCGGCGGCATTGCCCGGTACTTCGGGAACAGGTGGAGCGGCCTCCACAATGCGTACCTGCTGACGCCGGCGGAGGCAAAACAACTTGTTGAAATATCAGAAGGCGTAGCCCGGGCGGAGTGCTCCTGCCGGAAAGTATTCAAGCATTGCGATAACCCACAGGACAACGAGATACTCCTCGGGCCGACCCGCCATATCTTCGAGGAAGCCATGCCGGAAGATTCAAAGGAGATAGACAAGCAGACAGCGTTGGACATCCTGGAGGATAGCCATAAGCGCGGCCTGATACTGACGGCCATACAGTGCCGGGGAGACTACTACGCCGTCTGCTCCTGCTGTTCCTGCTGCTGCGTGCCGCTGCGCCTCAAAAAACGATATGGGATAGGGCAGGCGCTGGTCCGGCACAAGAACATCGTGGGAATGTACGAGGAGTACCAGAAGCACCTGCTGGCGGACCCTCACCATGAGCACCGGTAATACGGGGTAGGTCAAAACTCAAAGGTCAAAACTGTGCTCGCCGGAGACGCTTTTGGTAACCCGTCTGTACATTGATTATACACGCGTTTTACCGAGCTTATGAACTATCGGCCCGCCCTTCGACAAGCTCAGGGTGAGCGGTACTCTTAACGGGTCTATTCTTTGCTTCAAGCACTAGCCGAGGAACTTCGTAACGGCATGGGAAAAGCCGTACAGTTCGTCGCGGTGAACGTCGTGGCCTACTTCCGAGAACACCTTCACCTGGCACTGCGGGATGACCCCGGCCGCCCGGAATGCGTGCTTGACCGGCACGATGGGGTCTTTCTCGCCCCAGACGAGCAACGTGGGGACCGTCACTTCTGCCAGCCGTTCCTCGAGGACGAGGCTCTGCTGCTTGAACGTCGAAATGGCCCCGCCGACATAGACGCTGGCGGGTGACATCGGCATGATATAGCCGGCCGGGTTGAGAAGCTTCACCATCCACTTGATGGTATTCAATGCTCCGAGCACTACCGCACCGGCGGCCTTGAGGATGGCCGGAATGGAGAGGAGCCGTACCCAGAAGGCAATCTCCCGTCCCAGGCACAGGCTGCTGACGAGCACCAGCTTCTTGATCCTCGTGGGGAATTCCAGTGCGTAATTGAGGGCGATGCCGCCGCCGAGGGAATGTCCGACCAGGTAGAACTGCTCCAGCTTGAGCTTGCGGGTGAACCGGTCCAGGAACCTCGTCAATTCGGGGATGAAATAGTCGCCGTCGAGCCGGGCGCTGCCGCCGTAACCGGGGAGGTCCGGTGCGTAGACAGTGTAGGTGCGCGCCAGTTCCTCGATGTTCTTATACCACGTCCGTGCGTCGCCGCCGCCGCCGTGTATCACCACGATGGGCTCGCCGCTGCCGGCTTTGTAATAGCGCACGTCCCGTTTGTCCACCTTGACCTTCTTGACCTGGATAGCAGCCACGTGATTCACCTTTCAGGCGCGCGCGGACGCGCGCAGAAATTCGTTGGGACGGCTCGAGTGGGAAATACAGAGAGTACGAGCTTGTTCGTACAGGTTGACGGAGTTGCTAGGTAATTACCTGATTGGTTCCCTTACCTTATTATTGTACCACGTGGTTTTCCCGCCCGGTCAATACGTAAATACCTCACCTTCGTTGCGTGCCACCCTGTACTTTAACCTGATAGTAACTTAGCAGAATATTGTTACCCCAATATTAATGAAGATCGAAAACCGGGAAAACCAACCCCAACAAAAGGGGGGCTTTCTACCAGCCCCCCAAACTTGCAGAGGTTTCAGCCGGGTTATTTCAGCGGTCGCAGCAGCGCCCGGCAGGGACCGGCATCGCCGTTGAGCATGAGGAGCGGCAGGCAGAGGAGCTCGTAATTGCCCGCGGGCACTCCTGCCAGGGCACAATTCTCCAGTATATAAATGCCGGCGCCGAGCAGCGTGGTATGGGTCTTGTTGATGTTCTCCGGCCGCTTGTAACTGCCGATGGTGATATTGTCCAGCCCGAACAGGACGATGCCTTTCTCCACAAGGTAATCCGAGGCGTCATCGTCAAGATAGACATAGTCCTCGACGAATTTCGGCGCTTCATAGGTACGCGGCGAGTTGGCCGTCTTGCAGAGGATGCGGTCGCCTTTCTTGATGTCGTACCGCTTCAGTTCGGCGGCGGTGATTTTTTCCCTGTCCTGTATTTCGATGACCTGGCACGGCCCGATGGTTGCATCCACCGGCATATCGGATATCGTCGAGCCGTCCGGGATGAAGTGGAGCGGCGCATCGACATGCGTGCCGGTATGCCCGATCATCTCGATCATGCACATGGTCACCACACCGCCCAGGGCACGGTCGGAGTACCGGTAGATCTTCGGGGGAGCGGGATCGGTCGGGAAATACGGCATGCCCTGTTTGAGGGGGACGGTGATATCGTACCATCCGGGCGGCAGTTTAACGGTCATGGTTTCCTCCTGCTGAAATTTGTTATCAGCATAGGAGAAAAATCAAAGTAAGTCAAACCTGTTCTGATGGATGATGTAAAAATAGTTGCCCTCTCGCGGCGGCATCGTCCCGATGTTTGCGGTGTGCCGCCGGAGAGGGCGTTTCAACTACTGTTCGTGAGCCGGTGTTACTTTGGGCTACCGGCGGTTTTCTTCGATTTCTTTTCAGCCTTCGCCATTAAAGCGACGTCATGGAGGATTTCCTGCACTTCATCATTCCTCAGCAGCGTCTTGCGAGCTAGGGAAAGCTCATGAAGGGTCTCCTCGTCCGTCCCGTGTTCCCGTTTATATAACCGGCTTTCTTCAAACTTCTTATCGCTCATGGCAGCATACTCCGGACCTATGGCTGTTCCAGCCTGTTCCGTTAGTATCCTAGACCAGAAACGAGCATACGTCGAGAGGGGAGGTTTCCAGGTCTCGTGGGTGCTGCCGCCCATTTTTGCGGTATAACAAAAAGGAGGAGTTTTTGAGACTCCTCCTTTTTTTCAAGACAACCAGAATACAGGCTTCTAGAGCGGATTACCGTGGGCATCGATTCCGCCGCCCAGGTTGTTGCAGGCATCAAGCTGGTCTTTCAGGTCTTCCATGATGTCTTTATCGAGGGTAGCCAATGCCTCATTAACCTGACTGATGATCTGGGCGCCGGTCATCGGGTAGTTCACATATGGATGTGAAGCATTCAATACAGCAGCGACTCCCGCCCTCAGCAGACTGCGGGCCATACCGATTGACTTACCGCCACCACCGTATTTGAGCGCCTGGAGCAGGGTATCATCGGCGAGTTCATTGAAGGCAGCGGGTATGGTAAAAACATCACCGACCAGGTCTGTTTTGACATAACCTTCCCACACTTTTGTGTGGTTCTTCCAGAAACCAGGGGTCAAGCCTTCATAGTCTTCACAGACGAGGGGTACGAGAATGCCCAGAGGTTGATAATCATCACGTTCGACGTAGTCGTCATCGGTGAACCATACATACGGCTTCAGGATTATCAGTACGTATTGACCGCAGTCCGGGACAAAACCCTCGTGTTGGGCTGCAGCAGCAAGAATAGCGTCAATGCGTGCCTGACTATAAGCGCCGAGAAGGGTCCCAGTGGCAGGCCCACTATTAAGCAAATGCCAGATTGCAGCCTGAATATCGCCGTAGGTGAGGGCGCCAAGGTCATCCACAGGCATGCCAACGGAATAGTTATTCAATATCCAGTTTACCAGATCGATGTTTGCCGGTATCTCGATGATACCTGTCAGATCATCGCAGCAACTGTTATGGACGTAGGCGTGGTATGAACCCAACCAGACTCCGCCTCTTTTGTCCAGACACCAGCCTTGATACTCGTCGTCCAGACTGGTCCCTCCGCTGACAATGAGAGAAGGCAGATACGTCTCATCTCCTGCAACTGGGAACCGCGGGAATTGTACGGTTACCTCTTCAGGCAAATCCAGGTCGCAAGGAGTCTCGGCGGCCAGAACCGCGGCAGGCATCGCAAGCAACAAGATACTGATTACTACCAGGGACACCAGAAGTTTCTTCATCTTTATACTCCTTTTGTTATGTTACTTTTCAATTGAGACTGAGCTGCGGTACGGTAGTAGTATCCCTGACTAGCGGGGGTCCCCACTGAGCTGGATCATGCAGAGTGCTTCTTGGTCGAGTTCTTCTTCAACGATCTCTGGTTTAACGTATTGTTTCTTTTCCATGGTTTTGACCTTTCAAGTTTATTACCGCACCGACTTTCTGTTTATCGCTCCAGGCATCCCGTACCACGTTATGCCTGGAATTTAACGGCGCCCCTTTTCAGGGATACCGCAGCTCAGCTGTTATCTTAGATGATTTGTACCAGTCCTTTTTCCTTGAACCGCGCGATTGTTCCGGCAACATCCTTACACAAATCAATATCGTTGGCATCAAATTCTTGACTCATCTGTTCCGCAATTTCTTCCT
This sequence comes from uncultured Dehalococcoidaceae bacterium, assembly GCA_964595455.1. Taxonomy (GTDB): domain Bacteria; phylum Chloroflexota; class Dehalococcoidia; order Dehalococcoidales; family RBG-16-60-22; genus DAOUEG01. Next base: position 27,387 of record CAZQQL010000020.1, on the reverse strand, counting down.
CGCTCTTCGTCCCGTCACATCGCTCCCAGATGAACGCCGCGGTACTGTTGAGTGTGAGTATCTTTGTCCCCTCGGTATCAATAATGACGATAGTATCATCCAATCTGCGCCAGACGGCGTCGTCAGATCTCTTGACCTTATCCGGCATAAACCTCTTGCTCCTTTATCAGCTTTTTCCTAAGTTCAAGCAATCGGTTATGCAACTCAGATCCTTCCAGAGTAAATTCGAGTTCAAAACAGGGAACACTCCTTGCAATGACGTCACTGAATGCGAACTTTAAAGCAACAACTCCGGATTTCCCCTGCCCGAAAGACTGGTTTCCGACCACCTGATAAAGTAACCTTTTCATGGCACTGGCCTTGTCCAGAGGCGTGATTTCAGTATGGTTACCCTGCTTCAGAAAAAGGACCGCCATCAGCGGTGCGCCCAGGTTGTTCTTCTCCGGAAGCTTGCCGATGATCGGGATACCCTGGACCGTTAAACCATCGCGACTCGCAGGTTCTGCGACCAGTAGATTGCCCTCGTCATTGATGACGATGGCGTTGCCGGCGTCCCTGCATAATTTGGCGGCTGTCGTCTTTCCTATTCCGGAAGGCCCGGTAAAGAGGAAAGCGCAACCATCGATGACCACGGCGGATGAATGGACTATCCCTGACCTGGAATCGTTAGGCAGTGCCGAACCATACAGCAGACACATAAACTGGTTCAGGTAATAACCGGCCGAGTTTTGCTCCAGTAACTGTCTCTCAAGCCGTAATCGAACTCTCATGCTCTCCAAATCGTACGTGCCTGAAACCAGCCCGTCTTCAAAAGAAAAAATGCCGTCCTGATGAGTGAGCCTTGAGTTGCATAATCGCCGGCTTATTTCATCCGGTTCCATGGTTTCGGTTGCAACCACCTCGACCGTGATGTTCGCCGGCAGGTCGCAGATGAACTCGCTGTAGATGCTTCTCAGCCAGGCAAGAACACCGGAGTCATCAGAAACGAATGCGATACAGATATCGCCTGCCTGAATACGTATGGTTTCAAGGTTTTTCATAAGTCTCTATCAGCAAATACCCGATACTTACACTATTACACGCAAATGGTTTAATCGAAACACGCGGCGGTTATAAAACGGTTAGAAAATCTATAGGATTTTCATAAAGGAGAAGAATGCCTCAGAATGATGGCCAAAATGACCTGCATTCATAATGATGCCCGCACGACGGCAGAAGGTTTTATCGGATGAAGTTCCGGTAGTCGGGCGGCTGGTAACCTGGGTGCCTCCGGTTGTACTCCCGGATGTTGTAATCCCGCATGGCTTCTCCGGTCCCTTCCTCGATGCCGGGCTGGTACATGAGCTTCAGGTCCATCCAGGAACCGATGAACGGGATGAACAGCTTGAGGATGTCATCGCCGGGACGGCCGAGGTCGTGCAGCCGTTTGACCGTGGCAGCAATGTTGATCCACCAGAGCGCCGGCCAGCCAGGGACCGCCACTATCAGGAACCACTTGCTGGCAAAAGAGACCAGGAAGATGAAAACGATAGCGAGTACCTGTGTGGCGATATCGGTGAGGATGTACCGGCCGCGGCCATACCTCCCGCTGGTTGAGAACAGCTCAATAAACCACATTGCCACTATTTTCTTCCCTGCACCCCGAACGCCCCCGGCCCTTTAATGAACTCCGGCGGATACCGGAACCCCAACTTCACCAGCTCCACCATCTGCCGGCCGAGGTCGCCCGCGTCCTTGAGGAGCCCTTCCATCTTCTTCGTGTCCGCGGGGTCGCCGGTATACGCAGCGACCATGTTGGCGGGCAGCATCCGCTTCTGGATGATGAAGTACGCATAGTCCTTGAGCGCGTCGACGAGACCCAGGCTGCCCGCCACCACGACCGCGCCGCAAACCCTGTTCGCGAGGTTCTTCTCCGCGTGGTTGAGGGCGATGGAGCGGTCGATGACGGCCTTGGCCTGCGCCGTCATGCCCCAGAAGTAGATCGGCGTGCCGAAGATGATGCCGTCCGCCTCCACGAGCTTGTCATAGAGCGCGGTCATGTCATCCTTGATATGGCACTTCCCTGTTTTAACGCAGGCCCAGCAGCCATCGCAGGGTTGGATGGTCTTCCCGGCCACGGTGAACAGTTCGGTCTCCGCCCCTTCTTTCCGGGCGGCATCCAGCGCCGTTTCCAGCAGCAGCACGGTATTGCCGTTCTTCCTCGGGCTGCACGATACCGCAAGTAGCTTCATCGCTTGTCCTCCGTTTGGATGCATTGCGCAATTTTGGCGTAATCGAAGAGCAGGTTACAAAGAGGAGAGGGGGCCGGTTCGCCCCCTCTTGACCTGTCTGCAGGACTATTTGGCGAGCGGCCTCAGGATAGCACGGGACGGTCCGGCGTCTCCGTTATACATGAGGAGCGGCAGGCAGAGCAGTTCGTAGTCGCCGGGCGGCACGTGCCCGAGGGCGCACCCCTCCAGGATATAGATGCCCGCATTGAGGAACGCGAGGTGGACTTTCTGGATGCTTTCATGGTCCTTGTAGTTGCCTACGGTGACGCAGTCCAGTCCGACCATCTTCGGCCCCTTCGAGGCGATGTACTCGGCGGCGGCGACGTCGAAATAGACATAGTCCTCCATGAACTTCATGCCTTCGTACATCTGCGGCGAATTGCGGGTCTTGAACAGCAGCCGTTCGCCCTTCTGAATGTTGTACAGTTCCAGTTCCGGGACGGTGATCAACTGCTGGTGCTTGATCTCGATGACCCGCGCCGGGCCGATGGTGGCGTCCAACGCCATATCGCTGATGGTGGAGCCGTCTGCGACGAAATGGAGCGGCGCATCGATATGGGTGCCGGTGTGGGAGATGATCTCCAGCATGGACATGGTGACCGGCGAGCCGAGCGCACGGTCCGAATGGCGATAGATCTTGGGCGGGACCGGATCGATGGGCAGGTAGACCATACCCTGTTTGAGCGGAACGGTGATATCATACCAGCCCTGGGGCGCCTTGACAGCCATAGTAGTCCTCCTTAGGTATCATTACGCTGTCAAATAAGTGTACTCCCGGATGGCAACAAAATCAAAGCAAAAGAGCCCCGAATGTTACGGGACTCTTTCATGCTTAGTATTGGAACTATAGGCCCTAATCGTAATCGACCGGAGCGTCCGGAACGCCGCAGGAACCGTCCTGGCACTCATCGCAGGCGCCCGACTTCACGGAGCGCCAGCGGTCCACGGAATAGCTGCCGTGGTAGCCGTACTCCGAGTACTTCCACAGCGGATTGGTCTCGCCGCCGACCACCACCAGGTTGATCCTGTTGGGGTCATGATACGGCGTGATGAGTTCGTCCGGTCCGGCCTTCTTGAACGTGGCGAAGGGTTCCACACCCTGCATGGCGAGCGGCGTGATCATCCAGTCGATGTGGTCGAAACCCCAGTACCGTTCCGCCGGCATCCTGATGTTCTCTGACAGCCACTTGCTGTAGTCCTGCTTCGTGGCAAAACCGTATTTGTTCTTGAGGTTCCTGGCGATGTCCGGGTCCATGACGATGGTCGCCGCGCCATTGGTGGGCGGGATGAAGCTAAGGTTGAGGCACATCTCGTCCGGGATGGTCCGTACCGATGCTGTACCGGCGCTGTTGACGAACACCCAGCCGCGGAAGATACTGACCGTGCTCTCGTCCGCGCGGAACCCGTGCTGGACATGGAACGGCTCCCAGGGACTGGCTTCCTCGTTCTCCGCGCAGCAGTTGTTGTTATAGTTGAGGCTGCTGCCTTGTGACGACCACATGTTCTTCTTCGGCCGGATGTCCACCCAGCAGGTTGACATGAGCGTCCAGGCCCGCCCGATGACCGAGTTGGCCATGTTGACCGGGGACAGCGCCCCGACCCCGCAGTTCATGCCGATCTCGTTGCGGACAGGCCCGTTGACGAGGAGCATCGCCGACCAGTTGGAGGTGGAGGACTGGATGGCCTCGAGCTTGGACGAAGCCGTAGCAAGGATAACCGGCAGGTACTCCGGTTTGGCCCCGGCCATGACGGCAAGCGTCGCGACGTTGGCGACGGTATACTGCACCATGCCCCGGATATCGAACCGCATCATCTCCCCGACGATCTCGTCGGGCGGCGCGCTCGTCCCCGTAAGCATCTTCTGCACCCGCTCCTGGGTCGGCAGGATAATGGGCAGGCCGTCCGTCCATCCGCGGTCGTAGAAAAGCTGCTGGAGGTTTTCTTCCGTGTCCGGTTTGAGGAAGGAACCGGGAGCGCCGGAGGAGTCAGCCACGGCGGCCTTGAACTTCAGCTTTGACGCATCGACGGGTTTGGTGAGGACGTCGATGATGTCCTCGATGACCGGTTTCCCGCTGTCCGGATTATTGCCGGCAACGTAGCCGTCGAGGGCTTCATCGGACATGCCGATGACCGGGTGCGGCGTAAAGAGGAAGGGAACGTAGCCGGCCTTGCGGTCGTTGGCGACGACCTCGATGAAGGCATCGGTGGTGAACGAGGCGGTGGGTACGCCGAATTGCTGTTCGAGGACGATGCTGGCGCCGGCAACTGCCGACACGCAGCCTATTCAACCCGCCACTCCGATGACGGCGGCGTCTCCATTGGCCTTAACCTCCTTGAAGAACTCGGTATCACGTTCGCTGAGAAAGGTGCTGGGCGTGCGCTTCCTGACGGTCTTGACGGACGGCATGTTCTTCTCGAACCACCGCTGCACGGCGAGCATGAACTTGTAGCTGCCGCCGTAACCGATGTCGATGAGATAGACCGTCTTACCGTCGAGAGAACCGGGTCGTTTGGCCAGGGCTTCTCTGGCGAGTTCCGGTCCGGCGAAAACGCCTTTATTGGCGGTAAGTCCGATGGGTTCGGGGTTGATGACGGTATCGAGTAACTGAATTGTCATTTTTAGCCTCCATGAGAAATCGGGAGACCCGGAAAGAGCTTCCCGGGTAATGAACGACACAGATATTGTAGACGTATCGTCTATGATATTTCAAACCGAAACGAAGCTGTTATTTCTTCGTACAAAAAATAAGCAGTCATTACGAGGGGTCTTCAGACCCCGTGGCAATCCCGATGATTGTTCCAGGGATACGATTTTTAGCCCTTCAGTTCACCGGCGATCTTCCGCGCCCATGCCGTTATCATGTCCCAGTCGCGGAAGTCCGCGGCGTCCGACCCCACCCGTTTCAGTATCCACTTTTCCCAGCCGCCGAAGCGCTCCGCAGACGAATCCCCGTGGAAGGCGATCACTTCCCTGGGCTTGACGGCATCGATGACGGGCTGCATGCCCGGCGGATAGAGCACGCCTTTGAGCAGTTCCCTGGGGTCGCCTTTACCTGTCGGGCCGCTCATGAACAGCCACACCGGCATACCGGAGAGCCCGGAAGAATACTTCTTGAGGTACTTGACGGCATCGCCCCGCCACTGGCCTACGTAGGCGGCGCTCCCCAGGACAACGGCCCTGTACCCGGACGGGTCCCCGGCCTGCTTGACGTCTTTGACATCCGCCTCCAGACCGGCTTCTTTCAGGACGTTCCCGATCTTCTCGGCTATCTCCGCTGTGGAACCGTGCTTGGAAGAGTAGGCAACCAGTACTTTATCAGCCATGTTCCCTTTCCTCCTTGGCGACACCTCTTTATGGTATGTCCCGCCTCCTTACAAAGGAGGCGTATGCCCTGCTTTACTCCAAATCTCCCGCTATAGTTCCCTTCCTGGTTTCCTCTCCCCTCGCGGGAGAGGATTAAGGTGAGGGGGCGTACCTGAATAAATCTCACTTGTTCCCTCTTTACGAATGGGGGGCACTCCATCAAGCTTTGCCGGGAACTTCGGCTAGTCCTTAACTATCGACTGTCTTTTGTAGGAGGAAATCAAGAAGGCCTCACCAGCCTGCGATCCGACCGTTAGGAATGCTCCCTTATCTTCTGCCGCAGGAGCGCATCAAATCGTTCTCTGTCCCGAATCGGGATATCGACTTCCGGAATAGCGACCAGGGAGTTGGCGGATATTATCAGCGCGTAGCACCCCCCGATCTTCTTCCAGTCCCTGAACAACCCCCATTTCACGCTCTCTTTCCCCAGGGGCATCTCGGCAGTAACACCCTCATTGTCGAACGAATAGGTGATCGGAAGGAAGATTTTGCGGTTCTTCTTGTTCCTCACCGTAAACAAGGCATAGAACGGCGAGTAGAAAAGCAGGAACAGGAAAACAAGGACCGCCCAGGGCAGTATATTGTTCCCGGTGCTGGCGGCATAGACAGCATAGGTCGCGGCCAGGAAAATCGCGGTCAGGACGTACCATTTGCTGTAACTGTAGGAGACGAGAAACCGGAAATACTGCTGCCGGGTCAGTTGCCGTTTGACCACTATGGGGCCGGCATCGTTCGTCGTTGGAGTTTTTGGAGGTGATATCATCGTTCGATGGTGTCCGCCTTCTTCTTCAGTTCGTACAGCCGGTTCAGCGCCTCCAGCGGCGTCATGGCGTTGATATCGAGTTCCTTCAATTCCTTCTCCACCGCGGACCCGTTCCCGAAAAAGCTCATCTGCCTGCCGGCTTCCCTGACCTTCGGGGTGCGGTCCGGCTTCCGTCCGTCCCGCTCCAGGTCCTGTAAAATCTCCGTGGCCCGGTGCAGCACGGACCTCGGCAGCCCGGCAAGCTGCGCCACGTGTATGCCGTAGCTGCGGTCGACACCACCGGGGACGATCCTGTGCAGGAACACCACCGAGCCGCCTTCTTCCATGACCGAGACGTTGAAATTCCGCACCCCGGGCAGGTACCCGGCCAGCGCCGTCATCTCGTGGTAGTGCGTGGCGAAGATGGTGCGCGCCCCGAGCGACTTCTCGTTGTGGATGAATTCTACCACCGCCCGCGCAATGGACAGGCCGTCATAGGTGCTGGTGCCGCGGCCTATCTCGTCGAGGATGAGCAGCGAGCGCGGCGTGGCGTTGTTCAAAATATTGGCCGTCTCCACCATCTCCACCATGAACGTGCTCTGCCCGGCGGAGAGGTCGTCCCTAGCGCCGATGCGGGTGAAGATGCGGTCGACGATGCCGATCCGCGCGCTGTCCGCCGGTACCCAGCTCCCGATGTGCGCCATCAGGACGATGAGCGCCGCCTGCCGCAGGTACGTGCTCTTGCCGGACATGTTCGGGCCGGTGAGGATGATGACCTGGGCGTCGTCCGTGCTGAGAAGGAGGTCGTTGGGGACGAAGGCCCCGCTCTCGATGTTCTGCTCCACCACGGGATGGCGTCCCTGCCTGATGTCGATGGCCGCCCCGTCATCGAGCTGCGGCCGTACGTAATGCCGCTTGACCGCCGCTTCCGCCAGCGCCGCGTAGACGTCCAGTTCCGCCAGCGCCCCGCCGAGCGCCAGCACCTTCTCGCTGTCCGCCGCCACCTGACGGCAGACCCGCCGGAAGAGGTCCGTTTCCATCTCCGCCATGCGGTCGCGGGCGTTGAGGATGAGCGATTCGTACTCCTTGAGTTCCGGCGTGAAGAACCGCTCCCCGTTGACGAGCGTCTGCTTGCGGATATAGTGCTCCGGGACCTGCCCGACGTTGGAGTTGGAGACCTCGATGTAGTAACCGAAGACGTTGTTGAAACCTATCTTGAGGTTCTTGATGCCGGTGCGCTCCCGCTCGGTCTTCTCCAGGTTGGCGAGGTATTTCCGGGCGTTCGTCGCGGCCAGGCGCAGGCCGTCGAGTTCTTCGTTGAAGCCGGGCCGTATGGCGCCGCCTTCGCCCAGCGACGTGGAAGGCTCGTCGACGAGCGCTTCGGCGATGAGCGCGACGATGTCCCCGCACGGCTTGAGTCCATCTGTAATGGTTCGCACTGCGTCGGTCAGACCGGCGTTCTCGATGACCTGGCGGAGTTCCGGCACCGCTTCCAGGCTCTTACGCAGCGTTACGACCTCACGTGGGATGGCGATCTCACTCCGGATGCGGTTGATGAGACGTTCGATGTCCGCCACCCTGCTTAATAAGATAACAACCTGGTTCCGCGCCAGGGCGTTGGTCACGAACCAGTCCACGGCGTCCAGTCGCCGGTTCAGGGCGTCCACATCCATGAGCGGCTGCCCGAGCCAGGCCCGCAGCTTACGCCCGCCCATCGGGGTCTTTGTCAGGTCGAGGACGGAAAGGAGCGAGCCTTCCACCGTGCCGGAGCGGGAGCCCTGGAACAGTTCCAGGTTGCGCTGGGTCTGGGTATCCAGCGCCATGAAGTCCGAAGCCGCATAGGTAGCAAGCCGGTTCAACTGCCCGAGGACGCTCTTCTGGGTTTCCCCGATGTAGTGGATGACCGCCCCGGCGGCCCGGACGGCCAGCGGGAGGCGGTCGCAGCCGTAGCCTTCCAGCGAGGCCGTGCCGAAATGCTCCAGCAAACATCGTCGCGCTGCCTCCTCCTGGAAGCGGAACGTATCCACGCGGGTGACATTGGTGTTCAGGTTGAGCTCGTCGATGTCCGCGTCCTCAGCGGCGATGACCTCCGGCGGGGCGAGGCGCTCCAGTTCGGTCACGGCGCGGGCGAACGGCATCTGGGCGCAGCGGAACTCGCTGGTGGTGATGTCCACGTAGGCGAGACCGACTTCCCCGTCGGCGGGAACGATGGCGACGAGGTAGTTGTTGGCCTTGCTGTTGAGCAGTCCCGGCTCGACGACGGTGCCCGGCGTGACCAGCCGCACCACTTCACGCTCCATCATGCCTTTGGCGTCACCGGGTTTCTGCTCGCAGATGGCTACCTTGTAGCCCTTGTTAATGAGCCTGGCCAAGTAGCCGTCCAGGGCGTGGTACGGGATGCCGGCCAGCGGCACCTTGTTGCCCTTGCCCATCTCCCGGGCGGTCAGGACGATCTCCAGTTCCCGGGAGGTGATGCGGGCGTCCTCATCGAACGTCTCGTAGAAGTCCCCCAGGCGGAAGAGGACGATGGCGTTGGGGTACTGCTGCTTGATGCGGAGGTACTGGCGGCGGATGGGCGTAGCGCCTTCTGACATAGGCCTATTTTAACCGAAACCGTGGTAAAAGGGGAAGAGCGATTCGATTTGTAAAACGGGTTTTGAAATTATCTCCGATTTCTGAGCCTGAAGTTTTGAGAGAAAAAGGGCTTTCAGGCACGATTCGTCTCGCGTGGGACGAAACGAAAGGGGGGTTCTCAGGCTCGATTCGATTGGGAGGGTAACTTGCGGTAACAGGCACGAATCGTTCCGGAGCTTAGAATTGTGTTTCAGGCTCGGTTCGTTTGGGAGGCCGAGGCAGGGAGCAGGGATATATTGGGAAAGCGGGAACATCTTGCTGGTCTGGTAAGTTATATTGAACATGGCTCTTTATTATAGCACACGTGTTCTATGTAGTTAAAGAGGGGGGATGTCGTTCTTAATGAAAGACTAACAATATTGTTTACTAGATGTTAATAATAAGCTACACTTACTTTTATGAGTGAATATTTACTTGTAAGAAGAATATTGGGAAGATATGATATAGTTGACCTAACGAAGTCGGAATATGAAAACTTACTTGCTGCAAGAAATGGTCTACTTGTTACCCTACAAATCGAAGAATCATTCGATCTTTTAGTGGATGACTATCTAGAATTCGAGACCACGATACTAAAATCTTCATTCAAGAATATTGTACGTTTTACACTCGACTATTTTACAGCTAGTACTGATAGAAGGCTTTTTAATCGCACTATTATGCACTTATTGACTACTTCAAGATCTTATATAGATCAGTCTAGGCATCATCTTTCAACGTTATTTGGAGCCGAATCTATTGAATTAGCAACTTTCAATAAAACCATTGAAGAGCAATACAACACAATCCCTAGTTACCGTATCATTGATTCTATAAGAAACTTTGTACAACATCGTGGTTGGCCAGTTCATGATGTTCATTATGATTTTAGGCGAATTAATAAGGCAGAAGAAGAAAAAATTTTATTTTCTGTCATTCCGTTTATCACTTTAAAATATCTCGATGAGGATAAAAAAATCAAAAAATCGATAAAGGATGAACTAAGAAAAAGTGGTAAACAGGCCGATATCCGGCCACTCACACGGGAATATATAGAAAGTCTTGGTCAAATTCATACAAAATTAAGACAAATAATGAATACAAATTTGCTTATTTGGGAAACTGCTATTAGTGATTTACCTAACAAGTTTGACGAATTATCCGCGAATGATAGGCTACTAGGATATGACTTAAGACAAATCATCAATAATGAAAAAGTTGAATCCAGTTTGATGTTAGCCAATATAATAGAGTTACGAAAGAATCTTGAAACCAAGAATCGCGATTTAGTAAATTTGTCTAAATGCTTTGTCACGAGTGAAACAAAAATAAAGCAGCCGAAATAGCAAAAGAGACAACTGATATTTTGGTACTAAAGATACCATCCAGTTCACCCTAGTGACCAAATTTCCTTGGCCAGCCTTTTAGCCACATCCCCTTATGTCATCCCGGACTTGATCCGGGATCCATCTTTGAGGGCTGCACAAGCCGGGCTTTCCAAGTTGGAGTACAAAACCCCCTCGGCTCCCCCTTTCGAAATGGGGACGACCCAGCGTGCTGACCCTTAAATTTACGCCTGATTCTTAGTATCACCGCCGGCTGAGATGGATCCCGACCTGCGTCGGGATGACGGCGGAATTGGTGCTGAAAGACCGTGCATACTACCAATAACCCGCAGGGCCGAGTGCACACTCCGGCCAACGCCGACAAAAAGGTACCCCTCCTTGGTGAGGAGGGGTACGGAAGAGAACCTGAACCAGCCTGTCCGGTTTATACCTGGGCTATGGCGGCATCGAATACGCTGATGTTTTCCTTGCTGTCCGTGGCGTCCTTGGCGTTCTCCCGGGACATCTTGGTCAGCATGGCCAGCTTGACCAGCCCGGCAATGCCCGCTTTCGCCTTGGCTTTATCATAGTAGGTTAACAGTACCGCTCCCATGCTATTTCACCTCGCCTTCGCCGGATTTGTCTTTGGCTTCATCGATCAGCACCTGCACGGCGGCCACCGCCGACTGCAGGCTGTCGCTGAGGTCCCTGATCTCGTCTTTTGTTTTTATGTCAGGTATGTCGATGTTCGGGTCCCCGGCGGAGAGCTTGCGCGCTACGGCGGTAAGCTTCGTCAGCGGCCGGGTGATGCTGCTGGCGAACAGGTAGCCGATAACGGCCACGACGATGATGACGGTGATGGTCATCCAGAGTATCGTGTTCTGGGTGCCGAGGCCTTCCGTGGAAGCCGAGATCCTCGACAGGGTATCGTCGACGGTGCTGTCGATCTTGGCCTGCGTCTGCGCGGCCGGGGCGTTGAACTCGTCGATGTACGTCGTAGCGGCGACGTTCAGCCTGATGCCGTCCGCGGTCACGGCGTCCACCGGCAGGATGTACATGTACTTCTGGCGGATGCTCCCGTCGGCTTCAGCAAAATCGTAGTAACCCCAGACGGTCTTGCCTCCCTCGCTCCCGCCGATGAGCGCCCAGAACGTGGGCGTCTTCTCCGCCAGGACATGCAGGTCGAGGTTCATGATATGGTCGCTGTAGTGGAACCGGTCGATGGACGTCGCCGAATCCCAGGCGGTCGTATAACCGGTCTCGCCGACCTGCTGGGTGGCGATGGCGAAGAACACTTCATCCGCCTGGAGGTCCGGGATGGTCATGTCCGGGTGGGCCTTGATGTAGATCTCCATTTGCTTGGCGACATCGATCGCCTTCTGCTTGATGATGGTCTCGCCGAGGGCGTTGAGGGCGGCCGTGCTGTCTTCGATGGCGGCCCCGCCCATGTCTTCGGCATCCGCCGCCACACTCAGGCTGAGCGATTTGGCGTCCTGTACGGCCAGGACCCCCAGGATACCCAGGGGCACGACGGTGACGATCAGCAGCAGGATCAACAGTTTGGGCAGTATTTTCATGTATGTTTCCTTTCGTTATCAGTAAGGTCCAAGGGTGGTCAAGCCTGCACAGGCATCAGCCGTGGGATGCAGCGCCGGTATTCTTCATCGATTCTGCCTTCCTCCTTTGCCCTTTTCATTAGGGAACCTGGTTGATCCAAAACTGTATTATACGGCATATATGTAATAACTCACGTATGCCGTAGTAGCGCTATTTGTCTTATTTGGTTAAGGATAATAGTGGAACCTGTCCCGGAATTCATACAGGCAGGCACTACAATACGGCGATAGAACAGCGTAATAATTACTTGCCTGTTCTGAGCGGTGTAGCCCTGACTGCCCGGACCGTGCTAGAGTAGAAGCGATGTATTACTACTGGATATGGCTGGCCGCGGCGAGCCTGACACTGTTCTGTCTGTACGGTTTTGATAAATCGCGGGCGAAGAACGGCGGCCGGCGCATATCGGAGAAAACCCTGCACTGGCTGGCGCTGCTCGGCGGGTTCCCCGGCGGCTGGTTGGGGCGGTCCGTCTTCCGCCACAAGACGCGGAAGGGCGTCTTCGCCGTCGTGCTCATCCTCGCGACGCTTATCCACGCGGGGATCGTTTACTGGATGTATTTCCGGTAACAGCCGGAATATTACCGTTCCTTCCATCAATCCGCCTTGTATGGGCGGATGCCGTTTTGTTATGTCCGCCCCGTCTTCTTCGTCGACTTTATAAAAGTGACATTTCACCCTTGACAAATTCCGTACATGTGTTCTATTATTGTCCTGCGTGTCTCTACTACGATATTTACGGAAAAGCCCGTTGTGGACGGTCTGGCTATCTATAAAATCAATCAGAAAACGAATGCCGTGACCGAGGCTGACTTGACAGTAAACGAAAAACGACTCTTGAAGCTGGTCAGATACGAGGAGAGTGAGTTAAATAAGGATTCTTTGAAAACGAATAACGACTCTTATGTACACTATGAAAAGCCGCGGGTATCTTTGACTTTTGACCTTTGACTTTTGAGCTGTTCTCTACTGGTACAGGCTCAAGCCAAGTACCAGCATGGCGGCGCCGCAGCCGAAGTAGAAGATATCCAGGAGGAGCGGGAGGCCCCACGGCTGGCGAAGTATGTACAGCTTGCCGACCACCCAGGCCATGACGATGCAGCCGGATATCATGGCGTTGATCCCGCCGGTTTCAGCGTTATTGAACGTGATCGCCGCGGAGAAGGCCGCGCTCCCGCCCACCGCAAGCATGAGGATCAATCCGGTGACGATATGGCTGTGAAACGGCGTATCCTCCAGCTCGCCCTCGGGGTAACTCTGACGCCGGAACCCGGCCGCCATGGCGGACCCGGCGATGATGCCCGCTCCACCCACGAAGACGCTTATTGCAAAGAGGAAGATCTGGGTTGTGCTTTCCATGAATACCGCCTGCTTACATTGTACCGGAAACGGCAAATATACGCATGTTTTTACCAGTCTGCCTCGGGGCGAGTGTAGTACCCGGCCTCCCGGCAAATATGCTATAGTGGGACAAATTCGTAAAGGAGACGACCTGTATGAACATCGAGGAACTTGAAGCGAGACTGGTTGCCGCGGAGACCAAGCTGCAGAAACTGGAAGACATCGACAACATCAAACGGCTCCACCGGGCCTACAGCTATTACGTCATGTATATGCTCAAGGACGAGATACTCGACTGCTTCGCCGACCACCCTGAAACCAGGCTCAACTGGCTGGAAGGAGTCTGGCTCGGCAAGGAAGGCGTGAGGCGTTACTTCGGCGTCGGCGATGACAGCCGTCCGGAGATGCCCCCGAGCTTCACGCACCAGGTCATGCCTATCGCCGGTGTCGTCGATGTCGATGGCGACCGCGGCCACGGCAGGTGGTACGCGTTCGGCGGCGTCCGCATCCCCAATGAAAAAGGCGAGGGCAACGGTTCCTTCGTCGGCGGCATGTATGAGATCGAATACATCAAGCAGGACGGCGTCTGGAAGTTCCTCAAGGTGGACTGGATCATCAACTATACGGTACAGCTGCCGGAAGGAGCCTGGAACACGATGGACAAGTTCGGCGAGGCCATTGAAGCGATGCAGGCCCCGCAGGCAGACATCCCGCCGTTCGCCAACGACCCGCGCTTCGTGACCGGCTACATTTATCCTTATCACTATGCGCATCCGGTAACCGGCAAGACCACGTCAGAGAACGTCCGCAACCTCAAGACGATGGCCGCTCACAAGGCCAAGAAAGCCGCCGGGCAGAAACCCGCGGACAAAAAGAAGTAAGTAAAAAAGAAGCCGGGGGAGTTACGGCTCCCCCGGTCATTCCACAGCCATCAGATTTGCGGTGGCTTAAAGCTCAATCGTCACCAGTTCTTCTTCCCCGGAAGGAACAACCGGGGTATTGAGCAAGTCTTCCGCCCCAATTCTTAGCGATGCGATTAGTTCATCACGGGTCCGTTCCCGGGCATTGACGCCGGGCAGGTCGATGAGCCAGCCGATCCACCATTCTTCACTTTTCACGGATAACGCCGAGTAGCTTCAACATCCCGGCCCCTCAACTTTTTCTGTAATCAAACAACGAAAAATCCCCTTCGCCGGCGGCAGCGAAGGGGATTCGAAGGAGGGTAAGCGGTGCATTCAATAATCCGCGGGCGCAGGAACCGTGCCGGCTGCGAAGGTAACGCGGCGGGACCCTGACTCTGCCGGAATTTCCCGGTTCATATAGGTCATGTGAGAGGCGCCTGGTCGTGGTAATGAATCGCTGGCGCCGTAGAACAACTCCATTCGGATCGTGACCGATGGGGCGAACACCCATCCGAAGGCCTTGTCTACCAGTGTCTTCCGGGCTGCATTGGTCATATGTTCTTTCTACCTCACGATATTATGTTCACTATCAGTATAGAGTCCGTACCGTTAACAAACCGTAAACGGCAGCCATGAATTGCTAAATGAAACGCAAATTCGTGAGGTTGAAAAGCAAGTGTCGGGTTAGAAACCTGCAGCGACCCGGTTGGCAGATTCATCATACTCAGGAGAGATAAGAAGGAAGAACCAGGAGACGAATCCCCCGCTGTCCCCCTTTGCATGGCGGACGATACAAAGGGCTGAAGCGTTGATCTCCAACTTCGTCAGACCAGCATCGCTGATAATGGTGGATTCCCGTTTGCACGGGAATGACAACCGGAGACCAGCCTAGACAACCTTTTGGATTCTTAGAATCAGGCGCCGAGGTGGAGCACCTGCCCGACCATGTAGCTGCACCGGTCGGAGGCGAGGAACACCACAGCGGGCGCGACGTCTTCCGGCGTGCAGAGACGGCCGAGGAGTGAGCGGCGGCGGTCGGCTTCCAGTGACTCTTCCGGCTCGCTGTAGACCAGGCCGGTCCGGCCGTGCCCTGGCGCGATGGCGTTGACGATGACGCCCTTTGCTGCCACCTCTTTGGCCAGCGCCTCGGTGAAGCGTACCACGCCGCCCTTGGCGGCGCCGTAGATGGAGATGCCGGGGAAGCCCTGCCCGCCGGAGGTGTTGATGATGCGGCCGTACCCCTGCTCTATCATATAAGGCACGACAACGCGGGCAACCCGCATCTGGCCTTTCAGATTGATACTGATGTCGTACTCCCAGTCTTCTTCGGTCATTTCCAGGAACGGGCGCACGCGGCTGGAGGCGCCGGCGTTATTGACAAGGATATCGATCCGCCCGAAGGTATCGACGGCGGTCTTCACAGCGGACTCCACTTCCGGGCGTTTCGTCACGTCCATGCGCAGGGGCAGGGATTTCACGCCTTTCCCCTTGACCTGGGCGGCGGTCTTTTGGGCTCCTTCTATGTCAATATCCGCGCAGGCCACATGGCAGCCTTCTTCCGCCAGCGCCAGGCTGATGGCCCGGCCGTACCCTATCTGGCTGCCGGCGCCGGTTACCAGGGCTGTTTTGTCCTTCAATAACAGGTCCATATTCCCTCCGGTACGTCCATATGAGAAACAGCAGTATTCCTTCCGGTCACCGGAAGGTCAGAGAGATTGTAGCAAGGAGCCGGGCACAATGCAAACGGACTGCCCCGGGGCCGGACACCTATTCCACCGATATCATGTAGAAGTAGTTAGGCTGGCCGCCTTCCACTACGCCGACTTCCACGCCCGGATGGGCCGCGGAAATAGCATCGGCGAGGGCATGTGCTTCATCCGCCGGGGTGTCCTTGCCGTAGTACAGCGTGACGATGCCTGCCGCGCTCACATCGAGCCGTCCCAGCAGGCTTTTCATGACGTCCGCCGCGGTATCCGCCGCCGCCAGCAGGTCGCCATCGAGCAGCCCGATAAGCTGCCCGGCCTTGATATCGATGTCCGAGACGGTCGTGGCGCGGGTGGCACGGGTGATCTCGATGGTCCTGACGGAACTGAAGGCATCCATCATCTCAGCAACGTTCTCGTCGAACTCGCTTTCCGGGACGAAGGCGACGAGGGCTGAAATACCCTGGGGTACCGTTTCGGTCGGAATGACGACGATATTCTTCTCGCTCAGCGTCTGTACCAGCCTGGCGGTGGGGACGACATTCTTGTTGTTGGGCAGGAGGATGATGTTATCGGAGGGGACCTGCTCGATGGTTTCCAGGAAGTCCATCGTGCTGGGGTTCATCGTCTGGCCGCCGGTGATGACCGCCGCGACGCCCAGGTCAGAGAAGACCTTGATCAGCCCATCCCCCTGCACCACAGCGATGACGGCGGCCGGAAGGGGGGTGTTCCTGTCCCGCTTCATGAGGAGGAAATCGCGGTGCTGGTCGTCCATGTTGTTAACGTCCACATCCACGACCGAGGCATAGGCGGACATCTTCCTGATGACCACGTCCGGCTCCAGCGTGTGAATATGGACACGGATGACCGAGGCGTCGCCCACGACGATAAGGGACTTGCCCATGTCTTCCAGCATCCGGCGCACTGCCGCCACGCTCAGGTCATTGCCATTGAGCATGAACTGGGTGCAGAAGCCATACATCTCTTCTTCCGCTACGGTATTCGGGGCGCCGGTAACGGGCAGCAGGGAGGCAAGCACCTCCGGGGAACGGCCGTCCGTTTCGCCCTTGAGTTCCAGCAGCGCGCCTTCCAGGAAAGTGAAGAGTCCGTGGCCGCCGGCATCGACGACGCCGGCTTCCCGCAGGACATCGAGCAGGTTTGGGGTATCGATGACGGCTTCGCGGGCGGCCACCAGGACCGAATCCATCACCGAGACGGGGGAAGCCCCCGGCTCGGCGGCGGCTTTTTCCGCAGCGTCCGCCACGGAGCGCATGACGGTGAGGATAGTGCCATCAACCGGATGGCTGAGGGCGGCATAGGCGGTGATGGAGCCTTCCCTGAATGCCGCGGCGAGGTCCGCCGCGCCGATCCTGTCCTTGCCTTCCAGTCCCTGCTGCAGACCGCGGAATATCTGTGAGAGTATGACGCCGCTGTTACCGCGCGCGCCCATCAGGGCGCCTTTAGCGATGGCGTTGGCGACGGCGGAAACCGAATTTAAATTGCCGTTGCTGCGGTTCATCTGGTCCAGGCTGGACTTCAGGGTAAGGACCATATTGGTGCCGCAGTCGCCGTCCGGCACGGGGTAGACGTTCAGGGCATTGATATCAGGGACGATCTTCTCCAGCCAGTTCACACCGGCAGTGAACATCGCCTTCCAGACCCGCCCGTCAATGGTTGTTCTTTGTTTCATGGCGCTGCTTTCCTGGCGAGCTTTCATTACTCCCCTCAAATTACGCGTAGAAAGAGACAGCAACTACCGGCCCGACCGCGCCGGACATCACCGGCGAATACGGCGTGTAAAACAACTCCTCGGTCTTGAAACGATCGGTGACCATCTTTTTCATCTGCTCGCCCAGTTCCAGGGAGTTGCTGAAATGAACATTGATGTGAGAAGGCGTGTTGGGGTCAAGGTACTGCCCCATCATTTCCACCATCTTTTCCATGGCCTTGACCATGCCGCGGGCGCGCCCGACGTTCTCCACCAGCCCGGTGTTGTTGACCATCCCGATGATGGGCTTCACCTGGAACAACTCGCCCATATAAGCCGTCTTGGGCGCCCGGCCGATCTTGATGAGGAATTTGAGCGTTTCCAGGGTGCAGAAAAAGCGCACCCTGGGTATCATGTCGTTGGCGACCTTGACGACATCCGCCAGGCTGTTGCCCGCTTTCGCGGCGCGGGCCATTTCCAGCACAATGAAACCCTGAGCGCCGGCGGCAGTCCGGCTGTCGATGACCTCGATGTTCACGCCGGGATGTTCTTTCATGTATATCTCCCTGGCCTGGAGCGAGACCTCATGGGTTGCGCTCAGAGCCTTGGAAACATGGACGATAACGATGTCATTCGACTTCTTCGCGGCTTCATCGAAGGCCTTCGTATAGTCCTCGATGGGGGGAGCCCCGGTGGAGAAGTCCTTCATGTCCGGGAACATTTTCCAGAACTGGTCCGGGTTCATTTCAGTCCTGTCCCGGTACGGTTTCCCGTTGATGTTCATGATCGGCGATACGAAGCCGATGTCGTAGTCCTTGATGATCTCCTCCGGCAAACAAGCAATGGTATCCGACAGAATCGCCACGTTAGCCATGAAACAGCCTCCTCAATTCAAATAATACCACCATCGATATTGATGACCTGTGCCGTAATGTAGCCAGCAGCTTCTCCGGCGAGGAACGCCGCCAGTTCCGCAACGTCCTCCGCCCGGCCGAAACGACCGAGAGGGATGCGTCCCAGTACCATGTCCCGCATATCCTCGGGCAGTTTGTCCGTCATATCGGTCACGATAAAACCGGGTGCGATGGCGTTGGCCGTGATACCTTTCGGGCCCGCCTCCCGCGCCACGCTCTTCGTGAAGGCAATCAGACCGCCCTTGGCAGCGGAATAATTGGCCTGGCCGGCGCTGCCGATAACACCCGCCAGGGACGCGATGTTGATGACTCTGCCCCAGCCCGCGTCCATCATCGGGCGCAGGGCGTACTTGGTGCAAAGGTAGGCGCCGCGGAGATTGGTATCGATGACCTCGTCCCAGGCGTCGTCCGGCATCCGGAGCAGCAGCGTATCACGCACGATGCCGGCGTTGTTGACAAGAATATCCAGCCGCCCCCACTTCTGCACGATGCCTTTTACCATGGCACGCACCGCCTGGCCGTCCGCGATATCGGCTTTCCAGGGCATGGCCGTACCGCCGCTTTTCGTGATCTCCTCAACGACCTGAGCCGCGTCTTCATCCCGGCTGCGGTAGTTGACCGCCACGCGCACGCCGTCCCGGGCGAGGCGCAGGGCGATGGCCCGTCCGAGGCCGCGGGAGGCCCCGGTCACCAGGGCGACTTTTTGTTCGTTGGCGTTGGTTTCAGTCATCGCTAAACCGTTTGAACACCGTGCAGCAGTTCTGCCCGCCCATCCCAAAGGAGTTGGACAGGCATGCATCCACCGGCTGACGGCGGGCTTCATTGGGAACATAGTCGAGGTCGCAATCAGGGTCCGGCGTCCGGTAATTGACCGTCGGCGGAATAATGCCGTACCGCAGCGTCATGACGGCGGCCACCGCTTCCACGGCCCCGGCGGCGCAGGCCAGGTGCCCGATCATGGACTTGTTGGAACTGACCGGGATACAGTATGCCCGTTCCCCGAAGACCTTCTTGATGGCTGCGGTCTCGCTGGCGTCATTGAACTTCGTCCCGGTCCCATGGGCATTGATGTAATCGATGTCCTCCACGGACAGGCCGGCGTCGCTTATGGCTGAATTCATGGCGACCGCTTCCTGCTCGGGATTGGGTTCTGTCTCGTTGAAAGCGTCGAACGACCAGCCCGCTCCGGCGAGTTCGGCCAGGATGTTCGCGCCGCGTTTCCGGGCGTGCTCCAGCGTCTCCAGGACGAGCATGGCGGCGCCTTCACCGTAGACGAAGCCGCCGCGATTGAGGTCGAACGGCGTCGAGGCTTTCATCGGGTCGACTTCCCGGCTCATAGCGCCCATCCGGCCGGTCAGGGCAACAGCTAGTGAATTCACCTGTGATTCCGCCCCTCCTGCAACGACGACATCCGCATGGCCCAGGCGGAGCAGGTTCATGGCGGTCCCGAGGGCGTCATTGCCGCTGGCACAGGCGCTGTTGAGACTGCTGTTGGGCCCTTTGAGGCCGAATTCCAGCCCGATGATAGCCGAGACCATGCTCGGCGCGACCTTGCTGAGGAGAAGCGGATTGATACGGGTGGGACGGACCTTCAGGATTTCGCCGGTATCCACCACATGCTCGGTGGCGCCGCTGGTGGCGATGACCGTACCGATGCGGTCTCCGTTGTTCGGGCCGGACAAGAGACCGGCGGAATCCAGAGCCATGCGGGTAGCGGCAATCCCAAACTGCGTGGGAAGAGAGGTGCGGTCCACGCGCTTACCGTCCATGTAGTCTTCAGGGACGAAACCCTTGACCTCGGCGGCGACCTTGACCGGGTATTTCTCCGTATCGAAGCGGGTGATCGGCCCAACGGCGCAGCGGCCGCCGGCGAGACCTTCCCAGAAGGCCTCCACCGTCAGACCGAGCGGCGTAACGGCGCCCATGCCGGTAATTACTATCTTTGGAAATGCCATTATTTGTCCTTGCTCCCGGTCAATGATGTGAGGGACATCCCGCCGTCGATGACGATGACCTGGCCGCGGACCATAGCGGCGCTCTCGCTGCAGAGGAACGAGACCAAGTTGGCGACATCCTCCGGCTGGACCATACGACCGGCGGGCGTGGCAGTGACCATCCGGACAGGGATGTCCGGCGCGGAGGCGTAGAGTTTGAGCGCCTCCGTTTCCACTGCCGCCGCGGAGACCGCGTTCACCCGGATGTTTTTCTCCGCCAGTTCAATGGCCAGATAGCGGGTCAGGGCTTCAAGGGCGGCCTTGGATACGCCGACGGCGGTATAGACCGGCATGACGAGCCGTGAACCCAGGCTGGAGATATTCACAATCGAGCCGCCGTCCGCCATCAGTGGAACGGCCTGCTGGGCGCAGAGCAATGCTGCGCGGGCGTTGATGTTCATCGTCCAGTCCCAGCCGTCGCAGTCCAGTTCCATGGCGGAGCGGGCCACGCCGGAAGCGGCGTTGTTGACGAGGATGTCCAGCCGGCCGAAGACCTCCCGTATCTCCCGGAACATGTCTTCTATCTTGTCCGGCTCGGCGAGGTTGGCTTTGATGACATGGGATTTGACGCCCAGTACCCGCGCCTGTGCGGCAGTCTCTTCCGCGGTCTGCCTGCGGCGCAGGCAGTTGATGATGACGTCCGCTCCTTCCGAGGCCAGCTTCAGCGTGATGGCCGTGCCGATACCGCGCGATCCGCCGGTGATCAGGGCGACCTGACCCTTGAAAAACATGGGACCAGTTACCGTTACCCTTTTTCAGCGATGGCGCGTTCTATGCAGGCAACGAACCCCTTGATATCGGTCACCTCCCGCAGGGCTTCTTCCGGCACCTCGATATCATACATGTCTTCCACCGCAACGAGGATCTGGACGATATCCAGGGAGTCCGCCTTGAAGTCCTTGAACGTGGCGCCTTCGGTGAACTGGATGTCAGGTTTTCTCAGGATCCTGGCGGCTATCTTGCGTACCGATTCTTCTACCGACGATTCGACTGTCATGCTGAGACTCCTTATTGCCCGTTGGTGTACGGCGTGTTTATATTGGCCCTGGCCGCGGCCAGTTCCGATTCAAATGTTGTGACAAGTTCCAGTTCCACGGCGCGTTTGGCGGTGCCGACGGTCAGTGCTACTTCCTGGGCCTTGCTGCGGCCGTGCGCCTTGCAGACGACGCCGCGGATGCCCCAGAGCGGCCCGCCGCCGCCGAAATCCGCCGGGATCAGTTTACGCGCGAGTTCGTCCGTCATCTCCCTGATTTCGGCATCCTGGAGCCGGCCGGCAAGGCGCTCTTTCAGCCAGCCCGTCATCTGCGCGCCGAGGCCCTCACAGAACTTGGCGATAACGTTACCGACAAAGCCGTCACAGATCATGACGTTAGCCTTGCCGAGCGCGACATCGTTACCTTCCACATTGCCGATGAAGTTGAGGCCGGACTTCTTGAACAGCTCGTAGGCTTCTTTGACGACGTCATTGCCCTTGCCTTCTTCCTTGCCGTTGCTGACGAGGGCAATGGTGGGATTGGCGATGTTCATCCACTTCCTGGCGTAGACCGCGCCGATGATGGCGAAGTCCAGCAACTGGTCCGGGCGCGAATCGACGTTGCCGCCGAGGTCGATCATGATGCTTTCCGGCGTAAAGCCGAGGAACTGCCCGCCGATGACCGGGCGGCTCAGGCCTTCCATCGCGCCGAGCGCCATCAGGGCGGCGGCGAAAACGCCGCCGGTGGGACCGACGCCGATGGCGGCGGCCGCCTTGCCGTCCCGGACGAGCTTGACCGCTTCCATGATCGAGGCCTTGCGCTTGGTGCGCATAGCCTGGGCGGGGTGTTCGCCTTCGAGGAGGTATTCATCCGTGTGATGGATCTGGATGTCCAGGCCGGAGGTATCGTACTTTTCCAGTTCCGCCCGGATAACGTCCTGCGGCCCGGCGAAGATTAACCCGACACCGTAGTCCCGGGCGCCCTGGACGGAACCCTTGATGATTTCCTGCGGCGCGAAATCGCCGCCCATGGCATCAACAGCGATCTTCATGACAGTTTTACCTTCGTATCGCAGAGTAGTATCGTCTGTCCCTGCTGATTTTCACAAACCACGTTGGCGGACACGATGGTCCGACTTTCCACCGTCTCCATAGCGGTCACTTTTCCATTGATCTTCAGGACATCGCCGGGGCGGGCGGGATCCTTGAACCGGCAGCTCAACTGCCCTCCCGTCACCCAGTCCGGGCCGAACAGACCGGTCATATAGTCGGAAACATAGGCCAGCACCAGCATACCGTGAGCGATGGTGCCGCCCATGGCCGTTCCGGCGGCAAAGGCGGGGTCTATATGGATAGGGTTAAAGTCGCCGCTGGCATTGGCGTAATCGTTGATCTTTTCCTGGACGACGTTCCGGACGGCCTCCGGCAGCGCGTCACCGGCGTGTAATTCTTCAGGTTGTATCATGCTGAAGTACTTTCCGGAGACACGGGCACGATGAAACCGGTCTCCCCGGTCATGATATTTTCCTGGTGCTCATCATCGACGGTGATGCCGATGGTAAGCATGCGCAGGCGGGAGCGGTCAACTTTACGCTTGACGAAAGCCCGGCTGGTCAGGCGTTCCCCGATGGCGGCGGCCTTATGAAAAGCGACGTCCTGGGAAACGTGGATAGCGCCGGGCGGCATGACGAGGCAGTCCATCATCGCGCCCATGGAAAGAGCGGCGACGGCCATGGGAGGAACAAGGCCTTTGTCCAGGAACAGGCCCGGGGCGCTCCCGGTAGCATCGAGATAGGCTTTGACCCGGTCTTTATCGAGATAGAATACGGAGCCGGGAAATTCGCGGCCGGCCTCCAGGTCTTCGAACTTCAGTTTCGAATCCGACATATGCTCCTGCACCTCAAGGTATGCTATATACCTCGAAATCCTAGGTAATTAATGGTACCCTGTGAAAAAAAACCTGTCAAGCCTGAATTCTACAGACAGCATTTCCAGCTTGCTTAACCGGGGAACCGGAGTATACTGATACTACATACCAACCCTGACTCCATCCGCCCGCGAAAGGGGGAACACCATGTGCTGCGTTGTCACCATAATGATCCTTATCGGGCCGAGGGCCGCCATCCTCATCTGGTGGCTGGTGGACATGGCCCGTTGGGAACGCGCCTTCGATACCTTTGTCTGGCCGCTGCTGGGAGCGATTTTCCTGCCCTGGACAACGCTTGCCTACGTCCTCGTGTTTCCCCAGGGAGTCAACGGGATAGACTGGCTGGCCATTGTCGTGGGGGCGTTGATCGACATCGGGGCGCTCACCGGCGGCTACCGTAATCGCGGTAAAGTCCGGCGCTAGGACCGGAGGTCAGGAGAATTCCGGGACATCAGCGCCATCCGGCGGATGTTCTTCAAACAGCATAGCTCCCTCCCGGGTGAGTCCCGGCGGCGGAGCTGGAGCCGTTGTATCATCCAGCCTGGAAGAACCGGATTTGCCGTCGCTGTCATCAAGAGGTTCTGTGAAGGCTGCTTCCAGTTCCGCGCCTTCCAGGGATTCACGTTCGATGAGCTTTCCGGCGATATGCTTCAAGCGCGGAAGGTTCTCGCGGAGCACTTCAGTAGCGGTCTGGTGCGCCTGGTTCAGTATGTCAGCCACCTCCAGGTCGATGTTCCGGGCGGCTTCTTCGCTGAAGTCCCTTTCCTGCATGCCGCCCATGTACGCCGCGTTGGAATCGCGCCCGTACGTCCGCAGTCCAAGTTTCTGGCTCATGCCGTAGTCCGTAACCATCTTGGTGGCGATATCGGTAGCCTGCCGGAGGTCACTGTGCGGCCCGGTGGATATCTCCTGGAATACCAGTTCCTCGGCGGCATATCCTGCCAGGAACGTGGCCAGGGTATCCTGGAACTGCGACCTGGTCATAAAGTAACGGTCTTCTTCAAGGAGCCGGGTATAACCTCCCATGGTACCACGGGCGACAATGGATATTTTGTGGACGGGATCGACGTTGGGAAGGATATGGGCAACAAGCGCATGGCCGGATTCATGGTAGGCGGTCAGTTCCTTGTCCTTGGGCTTGACTTTAAAGCTCTTGCGTTCCGGCCCGGCAATGACGCGGTCGATGGCTTCTTCCAGTTCGTCCATTCCGATGACTTCTTTTTTACGGCGTACCGCCATGATGGCAGCCTCGTTCATGAGATTGGCGAGGTCCGCGCCGGCGAACCCGTGCGTTTCTATGGCAATGACATTGAGGTCAACATTGCTTTCAATCGCTTTGCCCTTGGCATGTATCTGCAGGATTTCCAGCCGTCCATGCGTGTCCGGTCGGTCGATGATGACGCGGCGGTCGAACCGGCCCGGACGGAGGAGGGCGGGATCAAGGATATCAGCGCGATTGGTGGCGGCCAGGACGACAACGCCGATGTTGGGGTCGAACCCGTCCATCTCCACGAGTATCTGGTTCAGGGTCTGCTCCCGTTCTTCGTGGCCTCCCGGCATGTTTCCGGAGCGAACACGGCCGATGGCGTCGATCTCATCGATAAATATGATACAGGGAGCGCTGTTCTTGGCCTGGGAGAACATGTCCCGTACCCTGGCGGCCCCGACGCCGACATACATTTCCACAAACTCACTGCCGCTGACGGAGAAGAACGGAACGCCTGCCTCACCGGCAATAGCCCGGGCCAGCAGGGTCTTCCCGGTGCCGGGGGGACCCACCAGCAATACACCTTTCGGTATCTTGGCGCCGATAGCCCGGAATTTCCAACGGTTCTTGAGGAATTCGACGACCTCCATCAGGTCTTCCTTGGCTTCAACGGCATCGGCGACGTCCGCGAACGTTACCCGGGGA
This sequence comes from uncultured Dehalococcoidaceae bacterium, assembly GCA_964595455.1. Classification (GTDB taxonomy): domain Bacteria; phylum Chloroflexota; class Dehalococcoidia; order Dehalococcoidales; family RBG-16-60-22; genus DAOUEG01. The sequence goes on along the minus strand of CAZQQL010000020.1, from coordinate 2,085 downwards.
CGGTCCGAAGTGAAGAGTTTGGCGCGGCTGCGGGCAAAACCCATCGCCTGGTTCTGGACGCCGCTGCGGCTCCTCATCAACCAGAAAATACCGACGAACAGGAGTATGGGAATCAGGAAGATGAGGATGCTGCTGAACCAGCTCCCGCCGGAACTTGCGGCGACCGTGGAACTGTCCGGCGGAAACACGAAACCCAGCGCCTGGATGTCCGCCATATTCAGGGCATCGATATTGGTATACAGACCTTCTCCGTTGCTGATCCTTACCTTGTAGCCGTTGGCATCCATAACGGTGAGGGGCTCCCCGTCCACGACGGCGTCCATGGTCATGATGCCATTGGAAGCATCGACCACAATGGAGCCGAGGTTGTTGGATTTTGAGAGCACAATGGCTTCGCCAAGGCTGATCTCGACCCTCCCGCTGGAGGTCACCGGCGAACACGCGGCGAGATAGAGAAGCATGATCACCGCCATGAAAACCATCCCGAAACGGCGCCACCTGATGTTGTTCCGTTCGTTACGCACGTGACCGCACCTTCCTGTCTTCAGATCGTCTGCTGCGCGGACCGGTCCGTCACGGCAGTTCGATGCAAGGTCATATATGACCTGCGCGGCGACGCTGCCCGTAGCTGAAGTCTTCAAACTGAATTCTGCTGCATTCACTCCGGTCTCCTGTCCTCCAACCTGGCTCTACCGGATCCAACGGACCGACGTGCTTTCTCACCCGGACGTAACAATGATATATGCCTTGCATTATCAACATAAGAACTCTTCCACTTAGAGTAAATCTGCCTCCACACAGATATTTCGCGGTACACTTACGTAGGAAACGGTACGTAAATAGCAGATATGGTTATAAGGGGGCATCAGTTGGAAAGAGGTGGGGCGAAGAAAGAAACGAACTCTTATGTAGAAAAATGAGTACGGCTGCGACCACGGGACAGCTTACTCAGGCAAGTCCGCTGGTGACCTACAACCGCACTATTTTCCCGGCTTGTATTATGCCGGAAAATACTAGATTCAACTCACGGCTTTTTTCACGAGCGCGGTAATCTTTGTCTCTTCCTCAGCGGTAAGTCCGGTCAAGGCATAGGCGATGGGCCAGAAGCGGCCTTCGTCGAGGTTGGCCTCCTGTTCGAAGCCGAGCGTCATGTACCTCTCCTTGAACCTCTCCTCGCCGCGGAAAAAGCAGACGATTTTACCGTCCTTTGCGTAGGCGGGCATACCGTACCAGGTCCGTGGAGCCAGACCAGGAGCGCTTGCTGTAATGATAGCGTGGAGCCGTTCGCCAATGGAGCGGTTCGATTCCGGCATAGCGGCAATGGCCGCGAGGACGGCAGTTTCCCCGTCAACCTTGTCAGTGCGGGCCGCCCTGGTTTCTTTCGTTGATTTTTCCATAACAACCCTCCTTTCATGACGATCCTTATGAGAAATAGTATAGGCGGTTATGGAGAAAAACCAAGGGGTACGACATTCGAGGGAGTCCCGAAGGTGGTGGTCTCAAAGACCTTGCCTGGACCGGGTTGGTTTGACAAAACCCAGGAATGGTACTACAATGTTAATACTTTGTAGTACTCAGGTGGCAAATATGTTGAAGAAATTAACCAGGCATGGTAACAGCCTGGCTCTTGTGATCGATAAAGCGGTACTCGAACTCCTCAACATTGATGACCAGACACCGCTAGAAATCTCAACAGACGGGACATTATTGCTGATTTCGCCGGTACGGGACGAAAAACGACGGCAGCAATTCCATGCAGCCCTGTCAGAAACCAACAAAAAATTCGGGCGTGCTCTGAAAAGGCTTGCCGATTGATGGAGCCTGATTTTCTTTCATTTGGGAAATAATCGAGATCCATAACGACCAGTTGAAACGGCTTCAGAAAGGCAAGCTATGCACGGGATAAAGAGCAAACGGAATAAGATCAATGAAAGTGACAGAAGAAGTTACAACTAAGTCCTTCGACTCGTAAAATCTCTAACCTAGGAATCCGAACAAACTTCCGCTACCTCAGTCGTAGACGATCAATTATCAAGTTTTACCCATAATCCTATTAAGGGGCTTTGAATCCTTGAGATATGGTGG
>CAZQQL010000019.1:0-35652 GCA_964595455.1 uncultured Dehalococcoidaceae bacterium | reverse complement strand
GTATCCCCACATATCGGGGCCGGCGGAATTTTCGAGCGGGAAAAAGTCTCCGAAGCCAAGTGCGTTCGAGATTGTTTTCTTGTCGATGGCATACTCTACGGCTTCACGGACTCTCTTATCCGTAAAGTAAGAATCAGCATCTTTATTATTGAAATAAAGAGTGTAGGGCGTTCCGGTGCTTCCCTGTAACGTGAAGCCCTTATTCGCCAGGTCTCTCTGGAACTTCACGGATGAGCCGGAGGTCCACATGTCTGCCTCTCCAGCTTCCATCATCGCCGAGGCGGTAACCGGGTCCGGGATGAATACTATCTCATACCCGTCGAGGTATGGCTTTCCCGGCTGCCAGTAATTAGGATTTTTCTCCCAGACCATTCGGACGTCTTTTTTGTATTCCTTCAGGATGAAGGGGCCGGTGCCCACGATATTTGCTCGGGCCCAGGCTTTCCGCTCGTCGTCGTTGCTGCCGGCATTGTCCCAGGCGGTCTTTGAGAATATCGGCACCCACCCGAAGCTGCTCAGCATCAGCTTGTCATACTGGGTAACGTGCAGTACCATGGTATATTCATCAACGACTTCGATCGATTCGAGCCGGTCATTGTACTGCAGTTTATTGGTTTCATCACCGAGCCTGTAATTCCAGGCAACAGCTTCAGCATTGCATGGCGTACCATCTGAGAACATGACACCTTTTCTGAGTTTGAAGGTGATACTCTTACCATCATCGCCGATGATGACGTCTTCTGCCAGGAACGGATGGATATCGTTGTCATAACCGTATTCCATCAGTCTTTCCTGGGCGAACACGGTACCGGTTTCTTCATTCGGTCCCATCTCAGGATAATAACTTAACGCGGCCGGTCCGGAACTCCAGATTTCCCGGAGTACGCCGCCGTAGATAGGTGTGCCTGTATCAGGGGGAATGAGCGCCGGATGCAAATTGACTGTGCTGGAGGTAGTCGTAGTTGAGGTAGTGGGGCCGGCCGACGTCGATGAAGACGTCGTTGTTGACGTCTTTGAAGTCGTCGTTGCGGATGAGGTCGTTGTTTGAGTTTCTTGTTCTGAACACCCGAGGAAAAGGGAACTGGAGATCACCAGTATCAGGAGTATGAGGCATAGTTTTTTCATGACCACCGTCTCCTTGATTAAAATATTGCAGGCTTTCTCAGAGTCCCGGGTACCGATGGTGACCTGTATTAAGTTGTCCTACTCATTCACCTCCTTACTGGTCAGACAAGTGCTATCATCGTGGGACGATATTTTGATGAATGCGCAAATTTTATCACTCCGGAACTGGGTTGTCAAGGTTATTTGCATTTAACGAATTCCTTTTTTACCCTGTACCGGCTTACCGGGTGTGGACTGGAGAACTCCTCTCGCCCTGGTATCTAAACCTATAAAAAATTGCAGCTAATCCCGGGCTATCGATACACAAAAGTACGAGGATTGCCTCAATTCTACAGGTAAACAAATTATTGACCGGCTTCTTCAACCCAGGCGCTGAAGCGGAGACCTGATGCCGGGCTGTAATCCCTGTTTAAGGCACTATAATAAGACTCGGGGTCCATCGCTCGCCATTCAAGCCAATCACCCGTTCTCACCTTCTGCACATTGACAAGGTAACCGCTGGTGGCCTGGCCCAGACAGTTTTTCGATGCTGTACCTTTCGGGCTTATCAAATTGATGGCACCGCCTCTGTCTACCTTGCCGGGTATGATGAAATCAGTCCTGGCGCCATGGTCCACGTAGACGGCTCCCGGGATTACTCTTTCCCAAACCAGCGCCCCGCAGAGGACAATACCTCTTTCGTTGAACACCTTGACGATATCCCCTGTCTTGATGCCGCGTCGTGCGGCGTCACCCGGATTTATCCATACCGGCTCGTATTTGTAACCGTCGGTTGCGGGTATTTTACAGGTCAACACTTCTCGCGTCCAGGTGATGTCGTCACACTGGGCATGGACCCGCCATCGGCCGTGGTTGGACATGAGCAGCAACGGGAACAGCCTGGCCCTGTCGCTGGAGATACGCTCGTCATGGGTTTCGCTCTTTTCAACCCACCTCGGGATCGGTGACCTCTCCATATCGCCCGGGAATGCCCTGGCAATATTTTCCGAATAGAATTCGAGCTTACCTGTCGGCGTCGGGACCGGGAATTTCTCCGGTTCCCGGTAAAAGTCGATCATGCCGGCCGGGTCCTTTTCCCAGTCTGGCGCCGTGGGGAAGATGTAGTACCCCTTATCCTGGAATTCATCCCAGCTGATAAGCGACCATTTTCCTAACTGCATCTGGAAACTGGTCTGGATCCAGTCTTCGACACTCTTATCCTCTGAGACGGCTTTCTCCATGCCCATCTTCCGGGAAATTTCCAGGACAATTTCATAATCGCTCTTCGATTCTCCAACCGGCCTCATTGCCTTTTTCTGCAGACCCACCGTGGAGAATTCATTAGCGCCCATTCCCATGCAGGATACAAGGTCGTCGACCTCCAGTGTGGTGTTGGCCGGCAGGATGATATCAGCTAAAAAACAGTCGTTCTCCAGCCAGGGATGTTGCGCCACCACGCATTCCAGCTTCGGACTTTGAAACGCTTCAACCGAGCGGTTGCCATCGTTCCAGCAGGTCGTCCGGCAGGGAGTATCGGTCCATACCATATGGATTTCAGTCCCGCCCTCTTCCTTCGGGATCGGATAAACGTATTTCTGAAACTGGTTTTCCGGCGGCTCGGAAAGTCCGCCTGTCCCATAGAATGTGATGGGCGGGTTCAGTATCGCGTCCTGTATATAGGTCTTGGGGATCGCCTGTCTGGTGAAGCAGTTGGCGGTGAATTTAAAGAGCATCAGCGGCTGGATCTTTTCATTCGGGTCTTTCAAACCGACGATACCCTGCCTGAGATTCGGTCTACCGGGCATCTGTGCCCGGGGCAGCCCCGGATTGAACCCGATCTGGAACTGGTTCACGCCCGGTCTTCCCAGGCCCTGCATGGCGAGCAGTATGATCTCCAGCCGGGCGGGTTCATGCGAATATGGCCCCCGTACATAGGAACCGCCGTAGTAATGAGCTATTGACGTTGCTTTTGCCGCAAATTCCCTTGCCAGGGCCTTGATCGTCCATTCCGGGACACCGCATTTGGGAGACGCCCATGCCGGCGTCTTGGGGATACCGTCTTCCCTGCCCATCACATAGTCTTCCACCCTGTCCATCCCTATCGTGTGGGTATCTAAGTACTCTCTATCGTAAGTCCCTTCATCCAGCCATGTATAAAGTATCGCCAGCTGCAGCGCAACGTCGGTATTGGGCAGGACGGGTATCCACTTGTCAGCGTGGACAGCGGCCCCGTAATTAAGATCAGGACAGATATACACCTGCTTGATTCCGAGATCGGACCAGAAGTAGCAGAACCGTGTGGCGCTTTGACCGCTGAACCCCCATGGCGTGGTTTCCGGATCGCATCCCCAATAAAGTATCATTTCACTGTTTTCAGATACGTCCTTCATACAGTTATCGATCGGCCTCTGGATACCGCGGTATCCTTCTCCCCAGACATGCTTGGCCCCGTAGTACCACCCTTCCCAGCTGTCCGGGTTTCTCGTCTGCTGCGTGAACCCGCCTATCTTGTCGAGCAGCAATGTCGGTTGCCCGTGGGCGGCATGAACAGACTTGCATTCTCCATGCCCGTCAACCTGCAGCATGATGGCGAAAGGTCCGTATTTTTTCTGGATTCGCCTGATCTCACCAGACACGATTTCCGCCGCCTCATCCCAGGAGATACGCACGTACTTGCTTTTACCCCGGTTCTGAGGGTTTCTCTCTCCTTTAGGGTCCCAATCGACCCTTTTCAAGGGGTACAAGATACGGTTGGGAGATTGGGCTCTCTTTTTATAAGCAAGGGAAAACGGTGAGGGATTGGATTTGAAACTGGGATGCAGGACCTTGCCACGCACCTCATACTTCCAGGGGTTCAGTTGCTCCCTGGGGTATTTCCAATCGTAGTGGAGCGGGCGTATCCTGATGACTCTTCCGTCTTTGTAGTCAACTGCGCAGGGAGCCCCTCCCCCGACCCCGAGAAAGCCAAGCGCCTTGATGGTAGTCTTTGCGGTTGTGACCGGATTTTCCGCCGTCGTACCCGCCTGATTACCGGTGACCGTTACTTTGTTTCCATCAGACATCGTAAACCTCCTGATCCCATTGTTCCGATGATAGGTACTCAGGTTGAGTTCAGTATCCGGCTGGTTGCTTCAATCGAGCAGGAAAAGTATCCTGAAGTAGGGCCTCCGGAGAAGGAGGCCTTATTTCAGGCAGCTATATCAGCGGTATCGATGTTCGGGGTTAACCCGGCATGGCGGTTGGTTGTAACGGCAGGCCGCCGGTAACATAAAGACTGTGACCGGTTATGTAGGATGATAGCTCGGAAGCCAGGAACAGGGCGGCCCCGGCTATGTCTTCCGGTGTTCCAATCCTCTGTAGCGGTACCTTCCTGCCGAGCATGGCGAACATGGCATCCTGCTCCTGCGGATTCATTTTGGAGACATGCTGATCATAGAAATGCGTCCGGATCGGCCCGGGTAGAATACAATTAACGTTGATGCTGAACGAGGCCAGGGCGTTGGCCAGGTCATATGTGAAGCTCATGATACCGCCCTTGGCCGTGTTGTAATGTATTTCGTGCGCCGGTGGCAGAACAGCCCCTATGGATGAAATACCGATGATTTTCCCGTACCGGGCTTTTTTCATATGTGGAACAACGAACTTGCTGAAAAGGAAGTGACTTTTAAGGTTCAGCGCCATGACCCGGTCCCAGATCTCTTCCGGCAGGTCCTCGATGGGAATGTGCTGCGCTATCGCCCCGGCGTTGTTGACCAGGATATCGATCTTCCCGTTGGTATTGACCACTTTATCGACGACGTCACGCACCTGGTTGATGTTGGTAACATCGCAGGCCATGGCCGTCCCTTTGCCGCCTTTGGCTGTTATTTCAGCCGCCGCCTGTTTGGCTGCCTCGAAGTCGATGTCCGCGATCGTGACCGCGCAGCCCTCCTCGGCAAATTTCACGGCCATGCCTTTGCCCATGCCCTTGGCGCCGCCCGTAATGATAGCCACTTTGTTTTCCAGTAACATGGTATCCTCCTCTTACTCTATCGATTTTGACCCTCAGGATGAGAAGCAGCTATTCTTTCCGAGCATCCTTGTACTCCGGCGGAATATAGCCGGTCCAGTCGGCTACCCGGTTCGGATCGAGCATGTTTCTTACTTTCTGCAGCCAGACATCCGCATTGTCGTAGATCGGGCCCCAGCGTTGATGAATGTGTTCGATGTCTTCCACCTGCATCATGGCGCCGCGATTGGTGTAGCTGAACCGCTTGAACGGACTGTTCTCGTCGTACACCATGTCCATATATTCCCTGGCCGCGGCCAGCGAACTGGGATCGAAAGGATCGTACCCTGTTGCGATACCGCCGGACGAACCAAGCGAATAATGCTCCATCGGCCGGTAGGACATGCCCATATTAGGCTGGACGATGCTCCCGCGGTTGACAAAAGGCTTGAATGCGTCGAATTCTACCGGACGGTACTTCAGGTGCATCTCCGTGGAACCGTCAGCTCCCTGGATGGATACCATGAAGTCGCCGGTACCGCGCATCCCCACCCCCAGCGACCATATCTGGTACATGAACATCTGACACTTTATCTTGGTGTTGTTATACTCGGGGTCCAGGTAACCGTTCCATTTTTCCATCACGGACAGGACGGCCTTTTCACGGTACTCCAGTTCCCGCTTTGAGTGGCCGTTGACGAACACTGGTACCGACCTGCCTATCTTGGTCGGGTCTCGCGGTTTGTCCGCATTGGCCTGCATCATGGCCCACTGCTCGTCATTGCCTTCTTCCATGAACCCGGTGGCAAGATACGCGGGCGCGACGATGCACGCCAGTTCCGCCTGGCCGATTTCAGTGGAGGCTTTCATCATTTGTTCCGTCGTCGGAAACGTGAGTACGTTGACCCGATAGTTTTCAGGGATTTCGTAGATCTGACCGGCGGAGAGCGCTTCATCGGGTTGCCGCTTCATCTCGAACGATGACGGCGGGCCGGCGTACCAGGGGTATAACTTGACGGAACACTTGGTAATAACGCCGTGCCCCCCGTTCGCCCCGGCGCGCCCCCTCAATATCCCCCGCAGGCTGAATCCCGGACCGTCTCCGGAGAACCAGCCTCCTTCACGGTTGGCCGTGCCGAGGTTGAGGACATCTCCAGTCGGCAGGACCCATTCGCAGCCCAGGACGTTTCTTCCGTACCCGCTGGTGTACAACTGGGAGATGGTCATTTCCTGGTGACAGCAGGCCAGGGAAATCACCGAGGCGGTATAGCCCACTCCCGGTTTCCCGACATAATAGCCGACTTTACCGGCCGCATCCAGCAACTGGTACATGGTCACAAATGGCTCGACAACGGCGTGTGCGTTCTTCTCATCGATATCCAGTATCCGGTTCAGGCGCTTCAGTTCCAGTAAAATTCCGCGTTCGCTGGCCAGGTACGTCGCGACGTATTCGAACGCACGGGCGGAAGGCTTGAAGAGTATGCCCGCCTTGTTGCAGAACTTGACTATTTTCTGTATCTCTTCCACATTGCCCGGTAATAGCACCGCCGCCGGCGGATGGTGCCGCTTGTCACCGAATGCCAGCTTGTTGCCCCATACCTGGCAGTAGGTTTCCATGATGACGGGGTCCTGGGAAATATACTCCGGGCCGACAATATCTTCGAGATACTTGTATTCATCCTTTGTCAGCTTCATATTAAGTCTCCTCGTCTCCTGTTTGCGCCGGCGTTAGACGGCTCTTTCGACCAACTCGATAATGTCCAGGACTTCTATCTTGTCGCTGGTCTGTTCTGCGGCGTCCAGGAAATTACGTTTACACCAGGGACAGGCGCTGACGATGGCTTCAGCACCGACTGCCCTGGCCTCTTTCAGCCTCTCAGCGCCGGTCCACCGGGCAAAGTCCGGATAGGCATCGATGACGCCGCCGCCGGCCCCGCAGCACCAGGCGTATTCCCTGATGCGGTACATTTCCACGAAATCGATTCCCGGAATGCTCTTGATGACGTTCCGCGGGGGATCGTAGACTCCATTGGTGCCGCGACGATATTTCTTTGGGGGGTCGTGGAGCCAAAGGAGCGTGCCTTCCGGCTTGTATTCCTTACCGTTCCAGTGTATCCAGGGTTCGCCCAGCCGGCCCAGATGGCAGGGATCATGGTAGGTGACTTTGAGAGGGACCTGTTTTGTAAGATGGAGTTTTCCTTCCCCAATCAGTTTCTCCAGGTACTGGGTTATGTGGTACACTTCGATACCCAGCTTCTTGCCGATCTTGTCATAGAGGACCTTGAACGTACCGTAACAGTCCGCGCAGGCCGTCACCAGCACTTTCACGCCGGCCGTTTTCAACGCTTCCGCCTGGTGCTCGGCGAACTTGGTCAATTCCCCATCGTACCCGAGTTCGTAGGCACGCCCGCCGCAGCAGGCTTCATCCGCTCCCATGATACCGACATCCACACCGGCCTTCTGCAGTAACCTGACACCGGCCCGGGCTATCGGCCAGAGCGTCTGGTCGTAAGAGTACCGGCATCCGGCATGGTAAAGGACTTCCGCCGGTTCCTGCATCACCCGCTTGACGTCCAGCCCTTCCGCCCAGTTTCCCCGCTCGGACCGGGGCTTCAGCATCATGTTGTCTTCGTTGCGGAGGCTCCTGAGGAACGGCTGGTGCTGAGGGAGCAGGTATCCTTCATCCACGCATTTAGTGCGGAGTTCCTGCATATGCTGCAGGGGCTCGATATCATTCTGTACTTTGCAGGCGATATCGCAGGAACCATCCATCATGCATTTGTACACGATATCCAGGAACGTGTCATCGATTTCTATGTGATCATTCATCAATGAATAAGACAGGTTGAACTTGCCGCCCGCCGCATAGGCATGGAAGTGGTATCTGGCAGCTGAAGGGCATCCCTCTATGAAATCGAAGTTCTTGATGTAGCGCCACGGGATATACTTGCAATATGAACAGCGGGTGCATCGCAACATGTCGTGTTCGTAATTGTCCCAGCTCAATGGCTTACCTCCTTGTCGTCCGTCTGCATGGTCCCGGTCTATTTGAAGCATAATTTCCCCGGATTGAGGATACCGTTGGGGTCGAAGATGTCCTTGACCTTTTTCTGCATCTCAGCCGTGTCCCCGGCACGCCGGTAAGCGACATCGCCCAGCGCGCCGTATGGGCGCGAAAAAAAGGCGCCGTTTGCTTCCAGGCGATCTATTGCTGTATTGACCAGCTGTTTGGCCAGCGCCGTCTCAGCCTGGTCAGCCGGATCATAATAGACGTCGAACTCGCAATGGCAGCTCGTACCCTGGACGACCGGTTGTATGTACACTCCGATGTTCTCCGTTGGGAAACCCACCTGCTGGGCAAGATCATGCATCAGGGACGTGTATCCGGGGGTTTTACCCAGCGTGGTCAGGAAGAAGACTTCTCTGAATCCGCCGCTGGACCTGAGTTTCCAGTATGGTTCAGCGGATGGTTTTGCCAGGAGGCCCGCGAACTGCTCTGCTGTAATGCCGGGGATTTCAGTTCGTATTTCCAGCCCTCTCGATTGCGCCGCTTCCCGGAGGTCCAGTTCCAGGTATTCGACCTTTTCCTCGGGAAGAGGGCCATAACCTTCACAACTGACGAACATCACCCATTCCGGTAAACCGTTGCGCAAAGCGGCGATCTCTTCCAGAGTCCGGCCGGCGATACAGGCCAGGTTCATCCGGTTCAAGATGAATATGTTCCCTGTAAAACGGATACGGGTGAGGTAATAACATAGTTGGGTCAAGGGTTCCAGCGTGTCATTCGATATGAAAAAGGCACGACTTATGGTAGACAGGAAGCGGCATTTCATTGACATCCATGTCAGGATGCCTATGGTACCCTGAGCGCCGGAGACCAGCCGCTGCGGGTCCATCTGGGTGGGCCCGAAGGGGCTTATCTGCGCTTTACCGATCTCCCACTGCTGTTCCAGCCTATCGGGCCCCGCTGCTTCGCCGGTCCTCATCTTGTCTCCGGTACCGAAAACGATTTCCGTACAGAGCATCGGGTCGGTACTATCGAAATGAACACCTGGCATGAGGATCGGCTCTCGCTCCAGGATGCTGGCCAGCACGGACTTGGTACTGCGGGGCAGTAGGGGCATATAGGCGCAAAGTCCTTCTTTTACAAGTTCCGATTGTAACTCTTCGTAAGTGACCCCGGGCTCTACGATAGCTACCCTGTTCGCTGCGTTGATTCGGATTATCTTGTTCATCCTGCTCAAGTCGACGATGACCGCCCCATCGACCCCGGGAGACGAATCACCCCGGAAGTGAGGAGGCCTGGAACTCACCGGGACGAGCGGAATTTTCTTTTCGTTGGCCCACCTGACGATGTCCTGTAATTCACCGGTGGTAGCTGGTTTAACGGCGCAGAGCGGCATTTTCCCGGAGACGGAATCATGAGTACCGTATTCCTTCAGTTGTGCCGGACTACTCAGGACATTTTGTTTGCCCACAATATTTTCGAGATTTTCGACCATCCTTACCTCCTTGCTGCTGGAAATGGGACAAGTTACCTATTTCAGGAAGAAGAAATTACGTCATTATATATCGTGTAACGATAATAATCAAATCCCATTTTGACCGGTGATTGTTCCTCCACTGGAGACTGTAACATCGGACAGCTATGCCACTGCTTTTCTTAATTCTTCCTTCAAGACTGGAAGTGTCTTTTTCCAGTCTGCTACGATGCCGTAATGAGCTACTCGGAAAATGTTCGCTTCGGGGTCTTTATTGATAGCAACAATGACCCTGGAATTGAAAAAACCGGCTACGTGCTGGCTGGCCCCGGATAGACCCACCGCGATGTATACATCAGGGCTGACGATCTTCCCGGTTATCCCGATCTGCTGGCTGTTGGAGACCCATTTTGCGTCACAGGGAGGGCGGGTCGCCCCGACTGCTCCGTGGAGCAACCCGGCTATCTCTTCCAGTTGCTGGAAGCCATCCGCGCTGCCGATGCCCCTGCCGCCGGCCACAACTACCCTGGCGTCTTCCAGTTTAACACCCTTCACGGCCTCTGTCTTTCTCTCGACGACCTTTACTCTCGATGTTGCTGTATCTATGCCGGCTTCGATCGTAATTACCTGGCCTTTGAAAGTATCATCTCTTGTGGCTGGAGCCATTGCCTTGTTCCTGACGGCAGCGATTTGAGGGTCGGAAGCGCAGACCTGGACTGCCTGGGCATTACCGCCGTAGACCGGCCGCGTCATCATCAGCCGCTTCGATGCAGAGTCGATCGCCAGGGCCATGCAGTCCATGGTGGCCCCGGTATCCAGCCGGAATGCCAGCCACGGCGCCAGATCCCGGCCGGTTGAGGTTTGGCCCAGAAGAATGATGGAAGGATTGGCCTGCTGGACTGTTTTCTCCATGGCGAATAAATAGGGATCAGTGGCATATTCTTTCAAAGAGGGCTCGTCGATGACATACACCTTTCGGGCCCCATAAGCAAAAGCATCTTGAGCCAATGGGCTGATACCGCTGCCGATGAGAACGGCGGACAACTCCTGACCCAATTCTGAAGCCAGGCGGCTGCCTGCGCCCAGTAATTCGGTGGCTATGGCGGCTAATTTGCCGTTGGTTATTTCGCAATGGACCAGTATTCCTGTGGCAGACATATCAAGCTCCTTGGTTTTTAAACATATCGGCTCTTCGCCAGACGGCTAGATAACCTTCATTTCCTTCAACCTGGCCACCATGTTGGCGGCTTTTTCCTCGGGACTGGAACCTCCAAGCATCTCACAGGTACTATCGTGAGAAGGTTCGTCCATTTTTATCATGGTAAAGCGGTCGGTGGTTCCCGGCTCAATTCCCAACTCCTGGATGCTCCAGGTCGTAATCGGTTTTTTGGAGGCAGACATGAATGCTTCCACGCCGGGTTCCCGCAGTGTACCGACTTCATAACCGGTGGTGACCACTGCCGGCGCCGTAACCTCGATTACCTCAGAGCCATCCAATGAAGCCTTTTCGACCCGTATCCTGTCGCCTTCGATCTCGACCCTGCGCGCCGCCGTAATGCACGGGATGCCAAGCAGGCTGGCGATGCCGGTCCCTACCTGCCCGTTATTGGTATCGGCGGCTTGCAGGCCGCATAGAATCAAGTCATATTGTCCCATTTTCGTAATGGCGGCGGCGATAGCGCGGGCGGTAAGGCTGGTATTGAACTCTCCAAACGCTTCGTCCTGCAGGAGCACCAGTTCATCGGCTCCGGCCGCCAGGGGTGATGTCACCACCGCCTTCACCAGCTTTTTCCCCAGGCTGATTACCGTCACGTGGGTTTCCTGGGCGTCTTTTATCTTCAGGGCCGCTTCGAGGGCGTTCTCGTCGAACGGGCTCAGTACCGGGGGTGTCGCCTTCGGTTGGATCGCGCGCTTTGTTTCCGGGTCGATATGAAAAAGGGATAACGGTATTTCCGGATCGAGCACCTGCTTCATACAGACAATGATTTTTTTCATGGTTCTCCTGACGTATTCCCGCTGGTGATTGCGGCTGTATCGGTCTCAGTACCTTCCCCGGTCTCCAGCGCATCCGCAACTATTTCTGCGATATCGCGGATTCTCGGAGACGTTCCTGCATCTCTGGTCCTGGCGGCATCCTCGAACATTTGTAAACAGAACGGACAGGCGGTCGCCACCATGTCCGCCCGGACATCCAGCGCCTGGCCCAGACGAATCTCGTTTATGCGTTGTCCGGTTTCTTCCTCGAGCCACATCCGTCCGCCTCCGCCTCCGCAGCAGAAGCCGTTTTGAAGGCGCTGTTCCATCTCCACCAGCTTGATGCCCCGGATGCTCTTCAGGACTTCCCTGGGCGCCTGGTAGAGCCCATTGTACCTGCCCAGGTAACAGGCGTCATGGTAGGTCACCGCGATGTCTCCGGTCTGACGCAGCTTGAGTCGGCCCGCTTTGATCAGTTCGGCGATGAACTCGCTGTGGTGCATTACCTCGAAGCGACCGCCAAGTTGGGGATATTCGTTTTTCAATGTATTATAGCAGTGCGGACAGGCTGTCACGATTTTCTTGACGTTATAGCTTGAAAAAAGTTGGATATTACTCATCGCCAGCATCTGGAACAGGTGCTCGGCGCCAAGACGCCGGGCCGGGTCCCCGCAGCATCTTTCTTCCTCGCCGAGTATCCCGAAATTCACGCCTGCCTGCTTCATGAGCCGGGCGACTGCCTGGGCGACTTTCAAGCTGCGGTCTTCCAGTGCTTCAGTACAGCCTACCCAGTAAAGGACATCTACGTTGCTGTCTTCCTCTATGGTTTTAATGTCCAGGCCTTCCGCCCAATCGGTCCTGGCATACATCGTTCCCCGCCATGGGTTGCCTCTCACCCTGAGGTTTTTCAAAAGGTCCCTTGCTGTTTCGGTGGTGGCTGTCATCTGGAGGTGGCGGCGTAGATCGATGATATCAGCCATTTGTTCGTTACAGGAAGGACAGACTTCCTGGCAGACCCCGCAGGTTGTACAGGCCCAGACGGCGTCTTCGGTGATGACGTTGCCGAGCAGTGCATCGCTTGGTCTCTCCGCAGGGGTATCGGCACCGGGATTAGCGGGTTCCAATGCCGGTGCGGAGCTTTTTCTGGATTGGAGCAGGCCCGGGCCTGCTTTCAGCAAATGGGATTTCATTCCCAGGATCAGTTCTCTGGGAGAGAGGCCTTTGCCACTCACCTGGGCAGGGCAGGCTGTATGGCACCTGCCGCACCACGTGCAAGCATAGCCGTCCATCAGTCGCTTCCAGGAAAAGTCCTGGATTCTCGAGACCCCCCATTCTTCCTTTTTCTCGATATCGATGGTTTTTAGAGCGCCCTTCGGACCCAGGTTCCTGAGAGCGATGTTGAAAACGCCGAACAGGGGGTGAAGGTGCTTCGAGTGGGGCGCGTATATCACCGCCGCCATTAACAATACGAAGTTGAGCCACCAGAGGCTTTTAAACAATCCAGCAAGGGCGCTCTGCGAAATACCGGAATTGGTCAGAAGGTTCGCCAGCGCCGTCCCGATGGGAGGCCAGGGACCCGTTTGACCGTCAGCGGCATACCCGAAGCCTTCAATGCCGAAATGGAGCAGCATCAGGACGATGATCACGCCGATGAGCACCCCCTGCGTGATCTTCTCCTCTGTTGTTTCCTGCCTTTTCAGCCGCTCAGGTTTTATTATGTAGCGCTTCACGATGACCCAGACCATGGCCAGGAGAACGAACAACGCTGTAATATCCAGGATAGAGTAGTATGTTCTCTCAAAGGTGCTGCCGCTGATTACCGGGAACAGGTTGAGACCGGCGCCGAGACCGATAAAGACAACGTACCCGGTAGCGAACAATCCAAGACCCCACAGCATTATGGCGTGGCCGATTGAAGCAGGGTCTTTACCGGTCAGGGTCTTGAAGTTGGTCCACTGGGTAATGGCTGCTGCCAGCAGTGTGAAAAACCGGAAAACCGGACGATCGAATTCGTGTTCCGGTCTGCCGAGTTTCAGAAGCCGTATCAAGAACCGCAGCCTAAGGATAAAGACACCCAGCGCGATGGCAAACAGTGCCCAGAATATTGCATATCCGGGTGTTGAATCTAACGGCGACATACGGCCCTTTTATCCCTGATTCAAATCTTCCAACATCGATGCTATGAGAGAGAATCATCGTTGCAAGATTTTATTGTTGGTATTATAATGGTCACACGCAGTTTGTGTCAACCTGATACATCGGTGCTTTTAGAACTGAAATGGGCACCCGCTGCATGCTTGATAGCGGCACATCGATGTGAATATTAACCGGGAGGCGAAGAATGGCTACGGAGACCCAGAAACTGATACATAATGTCCTTGACGCGAAGTACGAGGATTTCAGCGATGAGGTAGTACGGGACGCCAAGCGGCAATTGATTGACCTGGTGGGTGTCATGGTGAGCGGGTACAACGGGCCGGGGAATTCGGCGTTATTCGATCTGGTGAGACAGTGGGGAGGAAACGGCGAGGCCACCATCCTGGTGCATGGTGATAGAGTGCCTTTGCCCCATGCCGCCATGATGAACAGTCTCCAAGGGCGTTCTTATGATTTTGAATGTACGGGACCTGATGCCTTCGGGCAAAACGAAGGTATGTTCCCCGGCCATGTTCAGAGTTCGACAGTGCCGGCTGCGCTGTCCGTCGCGGAATATGTGGGCGCCAGCGGCAAAGACCTGCTCAGTGCGGTCATCCTGGGTGGTGATATGACTGCGAGGATTGCCTTTGTCGAGGGCTTGGGGTTTGATCATCCTTTCGACCCTATCGGGACGGCCAACGCCATCGGGGTAGCAGGACTGACTTCCCGGTTGATGGGGCTTAACGAGAACCAGGTAATGAATGCCCTCGGTATTCTGGTCAATACGCTTGGCGGTAGTTTCCGCTCCCTGTGGGACGGAGTAATGACGTTCAAGTTATACGGAGCGATGTCCGCCCGGAACGGCATCACCGCCGTCCTCATGGCGAAAAACGGATTTACCGGTCTTAAAGATCCGCTCTTCGGTGCTCAGGGTTTTTTTGAGAGCTACTGCCCGAAACCGTACCATCCCGAGTATATGAACCGCGACCTGGGCAGGGAGTTCTACGTCAAGAGCCGGCATAAGAAGTATCCCTCGTGTCAGGGCAATCATAATATCATCGATTGTGGACTGGATATCCTGGCGGAACATGACATCGATGCGGATGATATCAAGGAAATTATCATCGGCGTGAACCCGATGCAGCTTAAAAGTTACGGGACTATCCCGTTCAAAAAGGGCGATTCCCAGCCCGCCGCGCTCTTCTACCAGGCTTACAGCGCCGCCAATGTCCTGCTCAGGAAAGGCGCCAGGCTGGAACACTACACGGAAGAAGCAGTGAAAGACCCGGAAATCATCCGGTTATGCGCTAAAGTAAAGCATGTTCCAGCGACGCTGGAAGACCCGATGAAGGTCAGCTTGACGGTAAAAATGGGGAGCGGCAAGGAATACTCCGCCGTGTTCAATCACCCGCAGAGCAGGGGGTTTCCCAGATTTCCGCTCACCGAGGAAGAATTGACGGAAAAATACTGGCACAACTTCGATTTCTGCGGCAGGATACCACGGAAAAATGCGGAAAAGACGCTGGACCTGATCAATAACCTCGAGGATGTCGATAACGTTTCGACAATCATAAAATTACTGGTTCCGTAATTTTGATGATGGAGGAGACGATCTCTCCGGTTTGTCGCAGCCACATGAAGGGTTAGAGGTCAGCAATAATCCGCATTGGAGTGCGGACAGATTAAGAGTTTACCGGTGACGTAATACAGGGGGCAATCCGATGTCTACAGGTTGCTCTCCGTATTTGGATAGGGTGAGGTTGTTTCTTTCAGGTCTTCCAGTTCCAGTTCGTCCAGCGCCTTGTCGTACAAAATGCTGAGGAGAGTCCATAGCTGCTCCTGCTGTTCTTTGGTCAGGCAGGAGATCACTTCACGAACAAAACCGGGTTGAGATATTTCACGGCAAAAATCACGTCCTTTTTCGGTAATCCACAGCTTGACGATGTTGCCTTTCCCGCTTTCTTTCGTTTTTCTCACGTAACCTTTTTTCTCGAGCCTTTTCACGATTTCTGAGGCGGAGTGCGGCTCCAGGAAAAGACTGCGTGCCAGGTTGGCCATTGTAACCTGCCCGTCATTACTCCAGATGTTTAGCAGACTGGCAGCTACGTTGAAGTGAATGTATCTTCCCGTTCTTTTATGACGTGCCTTGAACAATGCCGATCTTGTCTGGGACAACAACACCCAAAGCCGCTGGTATTCATCCACGAACGGGAATGGTTCTCCTTCTTTCATGTACAACCCTATTCAGCTCGTCCCTTAATTTCTGGGTATATCATGTATGAGCATTTTCACTCAACATAATAGTTCCAACAATAACATATAGTCAACTGCTGCCTGCCGGTCAGCAGCGTGGCTGCAGAATCGCAAACATGATAAGATTACGTTGTTATCAAGTCTTACTTAAGGAGGTTTTTGATATGTACGGATGGCGAGCCAGGCTGGGAATCATCACTCCTTCTTCAAACATCGTGACGGAACCTGAATATGTACTCATGGCTCCCGATGGTGTGTCCTGCCACTATCAAAAGTTCGAATTTACCGGCGGCGGTGTTGCGGCCCTCAAGAACCTGGAAAACCTTGTTCCGGATGCTACCGCATTGATTTCCCACGCACGCCCCGCGGCGGTGGCTATGTGTTGCACCGGGGGCAGTTTTGCGGGTGGGTATGGCTATGACAAACTCCTCATACAGAAGATGGAATCCAGGAGCGGTGGCGCTCCAGCCACAACAAGTTCTACTGCGATGATCGAGGCCTTCAAAACGCTGGGCGTTAAAAAAGTTGCACTAGCTGTGCCTTATCTTCAAGAAGTTGCGATGGCGGAAAAAAAGTTCGTTGAAGAACATGGGATAGAGGTGGTCGATATCAAATGGCTCGGCCTACAGGACTCCATCGAGATAGCGGCGATATCTCCGGAAACCGTTTATGACCTGGCCCGCCAGGCTGACAAGCCGGAGGCCGAGGCTGTTTTTTTAAGTTGTATCGCCATGCATACGGTTGAAATAATCGATGTGCTCGAAACCGATATACAGAAACCCGTAGTATCAAGCAACCAGGCAACGATGTGGCACCTGCTACGACTCGCCCGTGTCGAAGAAAAGATAGAGGGTTTCGGCCAGCTTTTGAGTATCTATTAGGCAAAGCGGGAACAAGCTCCGCAAAAAGGGAAAACTGACCCGGTAAGCGCCCTGATCGGCGGGCGAATGGGAACATATCCAATCAGAGCAGCGGAAAACCATCCGCTGCTTTTTTGTGCCTGTCACTTGACAAAAAATGCAGGAGGAGTATCATTAATTATGAGCATATGACCATTATCGTGATTGAGTAACGATAGTCTATATGGTCGTATAGCGAGAATATAAAGGACGAGTATGGGAAGACAACCTTTATGGCGCAGGGTAGGCTTTCTCCCCCGGGTAACTCTTTTCAAGCCTTCCGGGGTACCAATGTCCTCACTTGAAGAGGTCCGACTTTCGGTGGAAGAGGCTGAAGCGATCCGTCTCAGAGACCTCGAAGACCTGGAGCAGGATGCCGCTGCCGAACAGATGAATGTCTCGCGGCCGACGTATGCCCGTATCCTCTCTCAGGCCCGCCAGAAGGTCGCCGACGCTCTGCTGAATGGCAAAGCCATCCGCATAGAGGGAGGTAATTACGAATTGTCCCGGCGGAGCTTCCGCTGTGGTAACGGCCATGAATGGGAACTTCCCTTCGAGAAGCTTATCGAACAGCCGCCGCAAGCATGTCCTACCTGTCAGACCGAGGAAATAATGTCTCTCTGGCCGGCCGGATACCGTCACGGCGGCGGTGGACATCACAGAGGGAGGCGCTGAATGACTGCAAAAACCGGTATTATCCATGATCTTCTTTCGATTCTGGACTATGACGCTCCCGTGAGAGAAATCAGGCAAGGCCTGTTCCACACCGCTGTCATGACCCGGTATTGCGGGCTGGCTGCAACGCTGCCTCGTGACGCCCTGCGGCAACCACATCCGGCAGTAAGAGAACCCGGCCTTCTCCTGGAAAAATCCCCACGCGAACTCACCGCCATGGTCCATTCAGACAGCATCGCGGAAGCAGCCATCGGTATGGCCGCGGTCAATTCCCTGCTCGATATCGATGAGAGCACTTGCCGCGAACTGAATGCTCGCGAACTCATCATCGAGAAAGGCAGGGGCAAAAACGTTGCCATGATAGGGCATTTCCCCTTCGTGGACGGTCTTCGGAAGCAGGTCAGGCAGCTATGGGTCATCGAAAAGAACCAGGCGGAAGGCGATCTGCCGGAGACTGCAGCCGAACGTTACCTGCCTGAGGCGGATGTTGTTGCCCTGACGGGCACCTCGTTCACCAATCATACCATCGATGACCTGCTTGAACTATGCAATCCGGATGCCTATATTGTCATGCTGGGTGATACCACGCCGCTTTCTCCGGTACTGTTCGATTACGGTATCGATGCCGTTTCCGGGACAAAAGTGATAGATCCGGATCACGCTCTGCGGTGTGTCAGCCAGGGAGCGACCTATCGGCAGATCAAGGGAATTCGACAGCTTACACTGATGAAATGATGAAATAAGGAATGCTTGTTAAAAGAAATCCATACAGGAGGTGAAGAATATGCCATTTGGTAATGGAACCGGTCCTGCAGGCGCCGGACCGATGACAGGTAGAGGCGCCGGTTACTGCAGCGGGAATCGCGCTCCCGGAAATACCAGCGCGACCCCGGTCAGACGATGGTTCAATTTCAGCTGGTTGGGGTCCGGCCGGCGTCCCGGGCAGGGACGAGGTCGGAGCGCAGGCCGCGGTAATCGCAGTCGCTGGTAAGTAGAGAGTTACACTAACAGGAGGTACATAAAATGCCATTCGGATATGGAAGAGGCGGAGGATTCGGAAGAGGAGGCGGCATGGGCTATGGATTCAGGGGCTGGTCTCCTCCCTGGCCTTATGTCGGAAGAGGGAGAGGTGGTTTGCCGCGATGCGGCTACTACGTTCCCGCCGCGCCTGTGCCGAATTATCAGCCGCCGGTCTTTACCTCAGCACCGGGATATGCTCCTTACCCGTCCGTTATGCCCCGGGAGCAGGAACTCGACTACCTGAAAGACCAGGCCCAGGCCATCAAGGAACAGCTCGAACAGATCGATGCCAGGATGCATGATCTGGAAGAAAAGGAACAATAATAGTCTGGATTGACAGTCTGGAGGAGGACACTATGCCAGGATTCGATGGCAGTGGTCCCGCCGGGATGGGACCAATGACTGGAGGCGCCAGGGGATACTGTAACCCGGGTGTCAGACGGGGAAGCGGATATCGTTTTTTCCGCCGGCCTTCTTACGCTTATCCCTACTATAGTGCGCCGGCTGCTTACGATCCTCGAACGAGCCGGGAACAGGAAGTTGCGTACCTCAAGAGCCAGGCTGGCGAATTGAAGAGTATGCTGGAGGGGATAAATGAACGAATCGAACAGCTCGTCGGAGACAGTAAATAGACTACCCGCTGTCGTTCCCCAGCCTGCAACCCCCGCCGTGGCGAGCGGCAAATCAGCGCTGGCCAGTATCTGCATTGCGCTGACGCCATTAGCCCTTGAAGTAGCCGTTGGACTGACGAGGAAATGGCTTTCCGGGATCGCTGTAGACAGCAGCCGGCAGGACCAGTCCGTCCACCGGAGTAAGCAGTCATCCCCCACAGGCGGTTTACAGAGGCGCCGGCGCGGAAAATAAGAGAGTAAAGCGGAAAAAAGGAGCATACCATGACAATAGCTATCTCTGCTTCAGGGGCGGATCTCGACGCCCAGGTCGATCCTCGATTTGGGAGATGCCCTTACTTCATCATCGTGGACCCGATGACCAGGGAGTTCCAGACCATTGAGAACACCAGTTCCGGTCAATCAGGCGGCGCTGGGATCTCCGCAGCCCAGATGATTGTCAATAAAGGCGTACAGGCAGTCCTCACAGGGAACTGCGGACCGAATGCTCACCAGGTATTATCCGCCGCGAAGACCGAGATCATCACCGGTGTTTCCGGCAGGATAAGCGATGTCGTCGAGGAGTTCAAGCTCGGTACGTATATCGTATCCCGGCAGCCTAACGTAGCCGACCACTACGGAATGGGTGGCAGAGGCGGCGGTATGGGCCGGGGTATGGGACAGGGGATGGGACGCGGCCTTCGAAACATGGGACCAGCGCCGGACCCTGGCCGGGAAACCGGCGCGGCTGAAAATGATCTCGAAGTACTGAAACAACAGTCCCAGCAGCTTGCCAGTCAGCTTGCCGAGATACAGAAGAAAATACAGAAACTGGAAAATCCCTAAACAGGAGGTGGGATCATGCCGAGGGGAGATGGAATGGGACCGCCTGGAGGCGGAGGGTCCGGAACAGGCAGAGGAATAGGACGTGGAGGTAAAGGAGGGGGCGCCATGCGCGGTACCAACCCTGGTTCAGGCCCGGGAGGAGACTGTGTTTGCCCCGAATGCGGCGCCAGGGTTACACACCGGGTAGGAGAACCCTGTTTCAACAAATCCTGCCCCAAGTGCGGAGCGAAGATGATTAAAGGTTGATATAGTACGTTGTATTTTCCGGTTGGTAAACCGGCTACGGCAGAAGGAATTTGCAGATGGAGGCTCTGCCTGCGTCGGGGGACGGCAAAACCCGGCTAATATCAAGCCTTCAGACCAGTCAAACTGTGACAATCAATATCCTGGAGGGATTTATGGCATCTGCCTGGGACAAATTACAGGAACAAATCAGAGAGAAGATGCTGGAAATATACTCAGAAACCGTCGTGGAACATAATCTGAACCCGAGAAACATCGGCAGTTTCCCGGACGCCGACGGCTACGCCCGAATAACCGGGCCGTGCGGAGATACGGTGGAGATGTGGTTGAAGGTAGATAACGACACCATCACCAGGGCGGGCTTTACGACCGACGGCTGTGGCACAACCATCGCCTCGGGCAGCATGACCACCGAGATGGCAACCGGTAAGAGCCCGGCTGAAGCCCAACGGATAGGGCAGCAGGAAGTTTTGGACGCACTGGGTGGATTGCCGGAAGACAGCGAACACTGTGCTCTTCTGGCTTCGAATACGCTTAAAGCAGCTATCCAGGATTACCTCAAGATAAAGGCTAATCCCTGGAAAAAGCTTTATCGGACCAACCGGTAAGAACGGCCTATGGTAAACAAGGACTATTACAGGGCACTGGGAATCGACCCGGGAGCGAGTGCGGAGGACATCAGGAAGGCCTTCAGGACTCTGGCGTTCCAACACCACCCGGACCGCAATCCTGATGATATCGAAACCGCGGAAGCCCGGTTTAAGGAGATAAATGAGGCTTATGAAGTCCTGGGAGACGCGGAGAAAAGACGCCGATACGACTACATCACCGCGGTCTCCGCGTGGAGAGTAGAGGACCCTGAATCCGGAGGCGTAACGGAGGACGATATCCTCGTGATGCTGCGGCGGCTGGCTGACCTGGGTTTCTCATCCATGATATATGGGCGCGGGAAAACCTGGGGCTGTGGCAGACGGGCCGGCTGGCAGTGCCGCGGAATGTGTAGGCAGGATAGTGTCTAGTTCCCTGGTTTATGGGCCGGTACCATCGCGGCGGCTGGGCCGCAGCCTGGGCATAAACAACATACCACCCAAGAATTGCTCTTACTCATGTGTTTACTGCCAGGTCGGTGTAACGAGAGACCTGGTGAGGGAACGAAAGTCTTTTTATGATCCGAAGGAACTCTTCCGCCATGTGAAGGACCGGGTGGATAACGCTGGGCGCCGGAATGAAAAAATCGATTATCTTTCGTTCGTACCGGACGGCGAACCGTGCCTGGACCGCAGACTGGGAGAGGAAATCGAGTTGCTGCGCCCGCTCGGGATACCGGTAGCCGTGATTACCAATGCCTCGCTCATCGATCGCAGGGACGTGCAGAACGACCTGCTGAAGGCAGATTGGGTGTGTTGCAAGGTGGACGCAGTAACGCAGGGAGTATGGGATACAGTAAACCGGCCGCATCCAAGTATTGATTTGGATGTAATCTTACAGGGCATATTCCAGTTCTCCCGTATTTACCGGGGTCGACTCGCCACGGAAACGATGCTGGTACGCGGCATCAACGATTCCCCGGACGAATTACACGGTATCGCCGGCTTCCTGGCCGGGATCAAACCCGCCCACGTCTATATTTCAACACTCACACGTCCCCCGGCCAAGAGAGTGCTGCCCGCATCGGAGGCCGGCGTTACACTGGCACGCGAGCTGTTCCGCGAGAAATTGGACCATGTCGAATGCATCACGGGATATGAAGGAAATGTGTTTGTAGCTATCGGGGCGCCCGAACAGGATATCCTGGATATCACTGCTGTCCATCCTATGAGAAAAGACGCCGTCATCGAGATGCTGGGCAAGGCCGGGCAAAGCGTAGAAATAGCAAAAAAGCTGTTGAATGAAGAAAAGCTGGAAGAGCATGAATTCCATGGAAAGACGTTTTACAAGCGCCGGTTCGTTCAACGTGACCGGAGGATGCCGTGAACCATCTTGAAGAAAAATCTCCGTTCGAGACCCTTGCGGAGGAGTATGACGCCTGGTTCGATAAGGAAGGAAAAACGACCTTCCTTACTGAAGTCAGCGCCTTCCAGCCTTTACTCAGAGGGTTGAAAAAACCCTGGCTGGAGATAGGCGTAGGTACCGGACGGTTTGCTCAGGCATTAGGCATTGAAACAGGTGTTGATCCGGCCTATGAATGCCTGAGACTGGCCGGTGAACGGGGAATTCATACATTAAGAGCAACCGGAGAAGATACTGGCTTTAAAACCGGGTCCACCGGTACAGTGTTTATTATCACCACACTCTGCTTCGTCAAATCGCCGCTGGATGTCCTGAAGGAGGCCAACCGAATCCTCGTTCCCGGCGGCGACCTGGTGCTTGGGGTCATCCTGGCAGAAAGCCCCTGGGGGAAGTGGTACCTGCATAAGAAAGAAGAGGGCCACCGTTTTTACCGGTTGGCGGATATACTTTCTTACGAGGGAATTTTAAAGCTGTTATCGCAGACCGGCTTCCGCATGGAAATCGTGAGGTCTACCCTGTTTCAACAACCGGGGAAAGTGGAGCGTATGGAAGAACCGGTCGAAGGTTACTGCCCTGAAGCCGGTTTCACGGTGATCCATGCCCGTAAGGGAACCGTATCGTTGACAAAAACGAGGTAAGCAGTAAGATGCCGGCATTGACAATATGTACCTTTCCAAAGGACGACGTCCTGCGGAGAAAAGCTAATAGAATACCTGGCATCGACCGGTATATTCAAAGGCTGGCGGACAACATGGCGGATACCATGGATTATTGTCACGGCGTTGGGCTGGCCGCCCCGCAGGTCGGTGTGTCCTTGCGGCTTATCGTAATCCGGCTGCCCGGGGAACATCCGGTCTTTCTTGTAAACCCGGAAATAACAGAGATCGAGGGCGAGCAGGAAGTCACCGAAGGCTGCTTAAGCATTCCGGGATACTACGGCGAACTGTTACGCCATGCCGAAGTCAGAGTAAGGGGAAAGGACCTTTCCGGAAACAGTGTAAAAATCAAAGCCGACGGGCTGCTGGCCGAAGCGCTTGAACATGAAATAGACCACCTGAACGGGATACTCTATATAGACCATCTTTCCAGTCCGGAGAAAATGCACCAAGTTCAGCCGCCGGAAGAACCGGAGGACAAGCTCCAGAGGTTTGAGAAATGAATCAAGTAACCCTTCCGACAGTCCGCATTAATAAAACGGTATGTGTCGGCTGCGGAATATGCCTGCCATGCTGCCCGAACGGAGCTATTTCTTTACAGTCCGGCGCTTGTACAATCGATGAAAAAAAATGCACCGGGTGTGGCAGGTGCCTGGAAGCCTGCCCAAGGCGAGCTATCACCAGATATGCCGGGGTGAATTATGGAAGCCTGGCTGATACGGTAGCCTCCCTTAAAAGCCGCGCTAATGAGATGCTGGAACGGATCGAAGAACTCAGGAGAAAATCCTCAGGTTAAACACTTGAAAAGGAGAAATCTTGATGCGATTCAGTGAAATCGATGCCGCCAGGAAACTTCTCGAGCTTGGTGAAGCAGCCTCGCTCGAACAGGTCCAGCACGCTTACCGGACAAAGGCCCATCTGTATCATCCGGACAAGAATGACTCAGCACATACAGAACAAATGAAAGAAATCAACGCGGCTTACGAGTTACTCACGGGTATATGCAAGAACTATAAGTACATCTTCTGCAAGGAAGACCTCGCAAGGGCCTTCTCCCTCGAAGAAGACCTCGATGTATGGCGCGATAAATGGGCGATATAGTGAGTCAGATTTCAAATGCCCCGGGTCAGCCCGTCTGATATCAAGCCTGGTGCTCTTCTTTATCCGGCGCTTTCACACCGCAGGGACGGCTTTCTTCCACGCCTTTTCTGCCTTCAAGTTTAAGCTTCCGGTATTCCCTCCATGATATTTTCTCTCCGGGGCGGCCGAGACCGAGTTCTTTCATCAGTTGGGCCACCTTTTCGGCCTTGGGCATCAATTCCTCCCACTCAAGTCCCCTCAGGTGCGGAGGGAGTTTTTTCCGCTCTTCCGGTTCCATATTAAGCAAGTCACAAATGGACTCCGCTCCCCAGCGTGCGCCCACGGAAGGCATCCCCTGGTCGCGTCCGCATTCGTAACAGTCCGCGAGGACCCCGCATTTTTGCTGCTGCGAGGCAGCGAAGAGCACCTCCCACATCGAAGCATCCGGGTCAAGAAAATCGAAAGCCCGCTGGATGCGGTTGTAGCGCAGCTTCAGGCAGTCCGTGGCTCCGTACGTTTCTTCGAAACGGTCCATGATGTCTTCCACCACCGGGATGCAGGGGGCGACATGAGCGCGTGAGTTTTTCGCGATATCGTCCGGGGTGACGCCGACGACGTAAGCGACCGCGAAAGCGCTGCCGATGATACCGCCGCAATTCCCCGTCCCCGTGAAAGCTATGCCGGAATGCAGCCCCATCATGCCGGTGACAATGGCGTCCTGCACTTCCTGTTCAAAAAACTCGATACCTTCAGACCTGAAGGCCTCGCATATAGATGCGAAAGTGAGCGGCGCTCAGGCACCGTAATTTTTAGCCTCGCCCCCGCCCAGGCGGCCGGCCTTCTCTATTATTCTTTTCTTTTGTTCGTCATCGATAGAAATTTTACCGATCATCTCTTCCTCCCTATTGCTCTCCTGGTAGTGTTGCAGACGACACCGCAATCAGCCGTTCAGGTAATCTTGTTGTATCTCGCCCATGATTTTTGCGGCGAATGCTCCCTTCTCTTCATCGGACATGGTGAACAGGGGGAGTACCCAATCCATCTCCGCCAAATTCTCCAGTAGCATGGGGATAAGGTCGTAGGGAACTGATATCAGGACAAGTCCTTCCGGCAGAAGTTTTTTGCTTTTCATGCCATAACCGAGACCGGTGATTGTGTAATTCAGCTTTCCGGTCATGTAGGGATAGATGAAAACCCAGGCACACATGAGGACGGGTGTGATCATCGTGGTGAGAGGTTTACCGGTGGAATAACTGAGAGCACGCAGTATTACTTCAGCCTGGTCAGGTCGCGCTGTTATCAAGAGAAGGTCGGGATCGAACGGCGCCTCGAAAACCGGGGAAAAGACAACATGCCTGATCGTACCGGCAGGGATTTTCTCTATGGACTGGTAGATCCGACGGTTGGCGCGGGCGTCCTGGTAGATCCGTTCTTTCGCCCCTATCTGACCGCTTTCATAAGTAGGTTCCGGGTCCATAAACCCCAGCAGTAATCTGTCCACGCAGGAGAAGTTCTCTGCGCTGGCGTAAAACGGGGACATGTCCTGGGCTTCACGGAACATCTGGCAGATGGGGATGCTTTTTTCCAGCTTTTCGATGTTGTCCGGCTTGTTAAGCAGGAATTTCATGGCGACCGGAGCATAGGTGAAATCGAATTGTTTGAGTATCGAAAAATCCCGCTGTGAACTTTTCACTCGTTTTCTCCTTCCCTGTAATGAACTAGAATACCATCTCCTGCCGAAGTTCTGCCAGGCGGGTTTCGAACCGTGCGAAGTGCTCATCCCGTCCGGAAGTTCTCCAAGACTTGTACAGGTTATCGTCGCCCAGGTTTGCCGTAACAATCGGCAAAAGGTTCCACGGTATCGAGATGACAAAAAGTCCTTCCGGCAGAGGCACGTTTAAAGCCTGCATTCCCAGGCTCAGCCCGGTTATGGTGAAGTTGATTTTCCCGGTGACGACGGGATATATATACAACCAGGAACAGGCCATCACCGGCGTTCCCTGGGCATTCCAGCCTTCGCCGGAGGTATATCCTTCAGCTCGGAGTATGGTGCTCGCCTGGCTCGGAGTGGCGATGATAACGAGGACGTCCGGATCGAAGGTCATTTTATTGAGCGCTGAGAACACCACCGTCTTCACCGAACCAGGCAGCATTCTCGGTACGTAATTGTAAAGTTTACGGTTAGCGCGGGCTTCCTTGAAAAGACCGGCGGTCCCCCCCAAAAAGCCTGAGACGAGCACCGGTTCCGGGTTCTTCATACCGAGCAGCAGTGGTTCGATGCAGAGGAAGTCTTCCTCCTGAATATAAAAAGGCGGTTGCTGCAGGGCTGCAACGAACGCTTCGCAAAGAGCTCGTTTTTCCGGGATCCTCGCTATGCCTTCCGGTCGCGACGGCAGGAACTTGACCCCCACCGGTTGCCGTTCAAGTTGAAGCCTGCTGAATACAGAATAATCGACTTGTTGCGGATTCATTGGTGCCTCCTGATATTGGTAACGGTACCTCTTTTGATTGCACTGATGGCGGCATCAGCCCTCCCTCATCATGCCGGGAAGCCAGAGGCTGATTTCAGGGAAAGCCACGAGTAAAGCCAGAAAGATGAAAAGGACGATGATGAAAGGCGTTACGCCACGTAATAGTCTGTCTACCGGTATATTAAAGGCCGTTCTCATCATGAAGAGTTCCAGTCCCATCGGCGGTGTGATCAAGCCTATCTGCATGTTGACGACATAGAGTACGCCGAACCAGATCGGGCTGAAACCGAGAGATTCAACAATGGGTACGAACAGGGGGACGGTCAACAGCATGATGGTAATAGCATCTATGAAACAACCCAGGATCAAAAGGAGAATATTGATGGCAATTATCACCCACCAGGGCGAGAGACCTGACCCCGTGACCCAGCCGGTGATGCTGTTGACGACTCCGGAAGTGCCGATGACATAAGAAAAAAGCCAGGCGCCGACCATCATAAAAAGTATCATGCCGTTCATGATGGCGGTCTCGATCAGCGCCCTCTTGAGGCCCTCCCATCGCAGGTGAAAAACCGTGACACCGAGCAGCAGTACCACGACACAGCCGACCCCGGCAGCTTCAGTGGGAGAAGCTATGCCGAAGTAAATGGAGCCCAGGATGGCCACCATGACCACTATGATCGGCCATACCTTCGTGAGCGAAAAGAACCGCGTTCTCCACGGAACCGCACCAACGGCCGGACCGAGGTCCCGCCTTCTCCAGCATATGGTGACAGCTGTCGCTGCCAGCATTATTGCCAGTAATGCTCCTGGGATAATACCTGCCATAAACAACCGGCCGATTGATGCCTCCGCGAGGACGCCATAGATGATGAAACCGGCGCTGGGCGGGATAAGAGGACCGAGCACGCCGCCGCAGCATAACCCGCCCATTGCCAGTCCCTGGTCGTACCCGTATTTTTTAAACTCCGGCTCGGCTACCTTACCGACCGCCAGGATACAGGCGGAACTCGTCCCGATGGCGGAGGCCATAGCTGCTTCACCGAAGATGCTGGTCACGATGAGCCCCCCGGGCACGCGGGAAAGCCAGTTTCGCGCTGCTCCATAGATATGCTCGCCCATTTTGGTCTCGGCGATGAGACAGGCGATCAGAACAAAGAGAGGTAACGGCACCCAGTTGATGTTGAAGAGGGTGTTAAATGTCGTCCATCCCAGTTTTTCAAGGCTGAACGGACCGAACGCAAAAAAGGCGACCGCCAAAGCTGTGAAACCGAGAGCATAGACAATGCGCATGCCCATCAACATCAAAAACAACATGCCCAACACGCATATCAGCGCAGCTAAAGTATAGTCCATTTATCTCTCCAAACCCAGGCTGGTATTTTCGCCCGATGCTGGCTTCTTTTTCCCGGTGAAACGAGCTTTAACGGCCAGCACCCCGTGAACGATTTTGCTGCATAGCACCAGGCATAGCAGAGCATATCCCAGTGGGATGACCAGTTTTATGGGCGCCAGGGGCAAAGCCCAAGGGGATTGGGTCACCTGGCCTATTTGTAAAGCGTAAATGGCATTGTCCAGGCTTTTCCACGTAAGTACGGCGCAAAAGCAAAGAG
Organism: uncultured Dehalococcoidaceae bacterium; assembly: GCA_964595455.1. Classification (GTDB taxonomy): domain Bacteria; phylum Chloroflexota; class Dehalococcoidia; order Dehalococcoidales; family RBG-16-60-22; genus DAOUEG01. The sequence continues at coordinate 7,595 of CAZQQL010000019.1, read as the reverse complement.
CCATGAGAGGAAAAATGGTGTTCAACACGATGGTGTTTGCCCAGGGTGGGAAGCGGGCCGAAACGAGGTCGTTCTTGACATTCTGGTCCAGCTTCTCCACCCCGGCAAACGCCAGCACCCCGGAAAACAACAGGAAAAGCATGCTGAGCTCATAGGCGCTGGAATCAGGATTATTTATAACTTTGCGCATGATGACACCATAGGTCTGGGCAAACGCCATCAGCAATATCAACGACCCGCACACCAGCAAAAGGTGCCGGCCGATGGCCCCAATCCATCCATCGAGTTTTCCCATGGTTTTACGGAACACGTTACAACCTCCTCGGCCCTGTCAGGCAAGGGAAGGCCGGTCTAGTTGGGGTATTTGGTGTTAACTTTATCTGCAATTGCTTTTACTTTCTGCCCGAAGTCACCCAGCAGCTCCATTTGTTCATCGCAGATGCCCTGGCAGGCTGATTTCCAGCGCTCCAGTTCGGTTTGCGGTACGGTATAGATTTCTACACCGGCGTCGGTGATGGCCTGATGGTCTTTTACCCATTCTCCCTTCAGCCATTCGTCGATATAGTCGGACTGTTTCTTGGCTTCTTCCAGCATGATGTCCTGGATCTTCTTGGGCAGCTTGTTCCAGGCGTCGAGGTTGACGGAGAACCCGTGTACCGCCGGCACCATGTAAGCCGAGGTCATGTATGGGCCGACATCGGTGAGGGCGAATATGCGCATGGCCGCCGGGGCCGTAATCACGGCGTCGACGGTGCCTTTTTCAATGAGGGAGTAGGACTCAGTATAGGGCTGGCCGGTGACCGAGCTGCCACCGAGCGCTTCAACCATGGATGCTATGGACGGAGAGATGGCCTGGACCAGCAGACCCTTCCAGTCTTCAAGCGTCTTCACCGGTTTGGTGGAAAGAAGGGCCATTCCCGTGTAGTTATGCAGGCAGAGAAGCTTCTGGTTGAATTGTTTTTCCAGAATATCGGCGTAAAGTGGCATCAACTCGGGCATGGCGGCAATGTGGGCATCGAGGTTGTTAAAGAGGAAAGGCAGTTCGACCACGCCGAGCTTCGGCTCGTCAAAGGAGTAAAAGTTGGGAGTAACGACGCCCATTTCGGCGGCGCCGGTCCTGATGCCATCGAGCATCTCCATGAAGGACAGCATCTGCTCGGCGGGGTAGAATTCTATGGTGTAATCAGGGCCGCAACGCTTGTTGAAAGCATCGACAAAGGCCCGTTCGACATCGATATAATTGCCCGTTGCGGCGCTGGCCATTTTCAGGACGACAGGTTGGGAAGGTCCTTCATCGCTGGAACAGGAAACGAACAGGGAACCGGTAAGTGCGATAATAAGAAGTAGAACGCTCAGGTACAAATACTTTTTTTTCACTGGACTGCAACTCCTTTCGTTAATTACCCGGCGGGATGAAGTCTATCTTCTCTCTGGCAATCACCCCCTTCGCATCTAGAAATTCCTTGATTGTGACGCTGATCCTCTCGGCGCTGGCGGTCACTTCCTTGATCACTTCGCCCGCGGTCGGCCTGAGGCGTATCTCAGGCCCGGTAAGCGCCAGCGCGACCGGCCAGAAGTAATTTTTCACCGGGGCGGATATACACATCGCTCCGGGGATCCTTTCCCCAAGACTGACCTCGTAGCCTCGCTCTCGTATTTTCCGGACCTGGTCAAGTAGCTTGGTCCTGTCCACCACTGAGTATTCCGTGACGCGGGACAGCTTGATATTGCGTACTATTGCCTTGAGTTCGTTATCATCGAGTTGCGAAAGAAGGACTTTGGCCGGGGCGCCTACATAGACCGCGCCGACCGGATCAGGGCCGTTGACTACCTTCAGATCGTATTTGCTCGGTATTTCATAGATACGGGCATACTGCAGACCGACCATGGTATTCAATTCCACCGTTTCACCAGAAAACTCCCAAAGGCGGCGCAATTCTTCAAAAGCGCATGAAGTGAGGTACTGGTGGTTGGTTTCCGGGTTGGAGGCTATCTGGTGGACCAGCGGACCGAGATAATAACGATGAGTGGAAGGGTCCTGTGTCACCATGAGCAGCTCTTCCAACGTTTTCAAGAGTCGGTAAACGGTAGGTTTGCTGAGATGAGTTTGAAGGGTAATCTCGGTGAGGGTATTGATGCCGTTGCTGAGGCAGACCAGGATATCTACGGCGCGGTAGACAGACCGGATGGAAGAAGACTTTTTCTCATCACTTGAAGCTAAGTTTCGTAGAGTGAAATAAATATTGTGATTTTTCATGCCCTATTATAGGCATCTACATCCCGTATGTCAAATCACCAGGCAACCGTAGGGGGATAACACGATTTCATGAAGGACACCCGGTGTACAAGTCCGGAGCTCTGAGCTACAATACTCCCATGATGTGGCCTTTTAAACGGAAAAAACAGGAGGCTTTCTACGGGATCGGCCCCCGGTGCCCTCATTGCGGTAGGAGTAACACCAGGCTGCAGATTGGCAGTGAAGTTACCTCGCCGGACTACGTGAAGACCTGGAGAGGGCAGCGCTCGGTTGCTTACCGGTGTCGTGACTGCGGGTACAGCTTCTATGCCGATGAGCCGCCGCCCAGTGTGTTCGAAGATGGTTTGGGAGAAACCAGTGAGATAGTTGAAGATGAGCAAGCCCTTGCAGATGCCGAAGAAGAGCTGAGACAGGAAATAGAAGAAGACGACGACCGCCGGTTCCAGTGAGACCAGCGACCCCAAATCATCGATGGGAGCCTGCCCGACGGCGGGTTTTTTTATTGCCGTGAGTAGTGCTGCTAGACAATCATCAATCAGCGCTAGGTAATCACACGGATTCACGTCTCCGGCTCTAGCGGGTTAGGATGAGACCGAGGTGGCGGGCCCGCGGGTACAAAGGGGGTATTAGGAGGTTGTATGAAGTGCTTTTTATTGCTGCCATATTCCGGACCTATGCTGGTGCTGACAAAGTATGATTCCCTCATGCAGCCGGAAATCCTGGAAAAACTTGGCGCCTACGGTAAGTTCATCGGCTTCGAGGTGCCGATGGAAGTTATCCGGACCCAGTACGGCGCTCATTTCGAGCACGTTTTAAAGGACCCGAATGAAAACCAGGAACTTATCGTCCTCGATCCGGAAAGCCAGCGGATATATACCAACATCGATTTCCATTTGCTCTCGAACCCGGTTTATTACGAACCGAAACAGGAAAGGAAAGTTAACCCGATCCCGGTCGGGCCTGCCAGCGGAGTCGGGTCGGTGAACGAATAGCGAGCAAGGTATCATCAAGTTCTTAAGGAATTCCAATGGACTCTCAAGACAAGGCCGGCAGGCATCGGATACCCGGAAAAGACGCGTCTTTCTGGTTTGAAGGCATACCTGAGCGGGAGTATCCCCGGCTTGAAGGTGATTATTCTTTCGATGTTGCTGTCATCGGCGGAGGGGCGGCTGGCATAGCTGTGGCGGCGTGCCTTAAAGAAGCGGGTTTCACCGTGGCCCTCGTGGAAGCCCGCCGACTGCTTCACGGTGTGACTGGAGGGACCACCGCCAAAGTCACGTCTCAACACCGGCTGGTTTACGCCGATCTTATCCGGCACTTCGGCCGGGAAAAAGCCGGCCGGTATGCGCTGTCCAACCAGGCCGCAGTGGGGAAAATAGCCTCGCTCGTTACGGAACGCCGTATCGATTGCGATTTCGAGGAAGTACCGTTTTTTGTCTATGCCCGTGATGACAACCGGCTCCAGAAGGTCGAGCAGGAGGTTGAAGCCGCCGACTCTCTTGGTCTTCCCGCTGCCTTTTCCACCGGCGCCGAGCTGGCTTTTAATGTCAGCGGCGTCCTCAGGATGGAAAACCAGGCCCGGTTTCATCCCGTCAAGTTCTTTTCCGCCCTCGCGGGTTCCATCGCAGGCAACAAGAGCTATGTTTTTGAAGGCAGTCGTGTGATACGCCTGGAGCATGGGAAGGTATGTACGATCGTGACGGACAGGGGCAGCATTAAGGCGAGATTTGTGGTGGTTGCCACGAATTCCCCCATCTTCGATAAAGAAGGCGGCTACTTCGCCCGGCTCCATCCTCACCGTTCGTATGCGCTGGCTGCCCACGTTACCACTGATGTCTCCGATGCCATGTTCATCGATGCCGATCCGGATGGGTATGCCCTGCGGTTCCAGCCTGCCCCGGACGGCGGCTGGCTGGCGATAATCTCCGGCGGCAACCATACCCCCGGCCATCCGGACGACACTACTCGATATTACAAGGCGCTGGCGGACCATTGCGAGGAGCTTTACCCGGGCGCCGTCATCACTCATAGCTGGTCCGCGCAGGACGTGGAAGCCGTGGACCGCGTTCCTTACATCGGGCGGCTGGAACCACTGCATGGCAATGTATATGTAGCCACCGGATTTGCCAAGTGGGGCATGACGAGCGCCTTTGTCGCGGGGGAGCTTCTGGCCGACCTGCTCCAGGAAAAACAGAACCCGGATGCAGAATTATACAATCCGCTCCGCTTCCACGCCGATGCTTCGGTGGCCAAAAAACTGCTTTCGGAAAACACCCACGTTATCGAGATGTTTATGAAGGAGCGCATCAAAGGCGTGCCGGAGATCAAAGACCTCGCTCCCGGAGAAGGCAGGGTAGGGGATTTGGAAGGCCGGAGAGTAGCTGTTTCCAGAGACGAAGAAGGCGTAATTCATAAGGTCAGTCCGAATTGTACCCATATGGGGTGCGTGCTCCACTGGAACAACGCTGAAATGACCTGGGACTGCCCCTGCCACGGCTCCCGGTTCGATAACCTCGGCCGGGTCATACAAAGTCCGGCGAACAAGGACCTGAAGCGAGAGCCTGGGTAGCCGGTCAACTTTCCGCCTTCAGCAGGTTATTTCGTGTGCTTTCCGATTGCCACGGGCAGGACATCATTTCCGGGCATAACCCGCAGCTTTCCAGCCCTCGCCTTTCAAGACATCCGATGACGGGGCAGGGCGGCGATCCCGGGAACCTCGTGAAGCTTTTATCGCGGCATCCCCGGCATCGGATCGTCCGGGGGTCGAGGTTGCGCATGCCCCAGTGCTTTCGGGCAAGTTCCTGCCATGACTGGACAACGTCAGGGCTCAATTCTCCGCCGTGGATGGTAACGCGCAGCACTTCACAGGGCCGGCAATCCACGCCGCAGGGGGCCAGTTCTTCTCTCGATTTGACCATGATGACTCCGTTAGCGGCTATATCGTCCCGGCCGCTTCCTTCCAATCGACCAGGAGATTGTACCGCCGGGTCGTGAAGCGGAGGACGCAGTAGTCCGGGTCTTCCGGACCGCTGAAATGGCTGCTCAGACCGCCGTACCACATCTCCTTTTTCGCTTCAGGATCGGTGACGATTTCGATGGCGCCGACCAGCGTGATATTGTACTCCATACTGTTGCAGCAGACGCTCGCCCGGTTGCACCTGCCGATCCGTTCCGTCTTATTGTTGCCGAGCCCCGTGCAGAAGGTGATCTGCCTGATGCCGTCCGATTTCGATACTGAAATCGTCGATGCCGTCGGGTATCCTTCCGCATCGATCAGCGCCAGGGTGCAAAATCCGTTCTCTCTCGCGTGGTTCTTAATGAGTTCGCCGGCTTTCTGGATAACTACAGGGTCCATCTTTCTTCCTCCATCCATCAGGTTACCAACGTATGATAGTACAAATGTTCTATATTGTCAATATGGTCAAGATAAATAATTTAAAGTGAGCAAACGGTGCTTTGTGCCGGGAAAAGTATCGTTGTATACTGGGATAAATAATTGTCGAGCAGGTACCATGCCGGAAGAAGAGAGCGGCCTCGATGAACTGATGCGGCTGTCCCGCCAGTTCACCAAGAAAAAGGAAGACGACGAGAAGGCCGAGCGCCAGCGCATCGAGCAGGGCAAGAAGGTGAAGGGCGTCCTGCAGGGGCTCAAGGACCTCAATATCAACATGGCACTTAGCCAGCTCAAAGGCGTTACCGATGCCGCCACCATCAGGCGGGTGGAGAGGCTCAAGCTGGCCGCCGGGACGGACGACCTGCGCAAGCTGCTTTCTTCGATGGCGGACGATATGGAACGCCGTCTCGGCAAGCTGCCCGCGAACAGCCCGGAGGCAGCGGCGCTCGTCAACAACATGCGCACTCTCACCATCCTCATGGACCTGTACTTCTCCCTCCAGTAGCTCCTTACCGGGCAAAGCTCCCAGGCTGCAGCGGTCAGTGCCTTCATTCGTTTTCTAAAAAGGCGTGTTGTAAAAAGAAAATTCCCGAGGCTGACGACCGGGCCCGAAATCATTGTCCAGCTATGATTCGTTCCGCGTTTGACGGAACGGATGCGGTTTTCAGGCTCGATTCGATTCGGAGCGCGTTTGGGGTTTTTGGGCTCGATTGGATCCGGAGCGTATTTTTGCATTTCAGCCTCGGTTCGATCCGGAGCGTCCGTGAAGCATGCCAGCCCTGTTCCCGGGACAAATGCCTGTTGGTTCTTTCTCTGCGTGAGTTCTTTGCTTTTCCGTTGAGACACGGGTATATGATAGTACAAGTGTTCTAATCAGTCAAGGGTGTTTTGTCACTTTGTGGTAGCTGGTGGCTGCGGATAGGCGGGAGACGGTTAACGGGGTTATAAAACCCTCCCGCTCCCCCTTAAAATGGGGACGACAGGATGTGCTGTGCGTTTTTCTTCGGCAGAGGCAAGGATTTGCCGCCGGCGGCGATGGATTCCCGGTCGTAGCCGGGAATGACAAGGGCGGTAGTTACCCCTCATCTTAATCTTCTCCCGCGGGGGGAGAAGAGACGGGTAAGGGAAGCCGCGGGCAGAGACGCCCGCGCTACCCGGGGTGTGCTGGACAAGCGGGGGTAGTAGATGGATCGCTATAGTTCGCCCGCCCGGTGGTACTAAAACCCTCCCGCTCCCCCTTAAAATGGGGACAACAGGATGTGCTGTGCGTTTCCCTACGGTAAAGGCAAGGATTTGCCGCTGTGGACCAGATCAACAGCACCGTAACGTACTACCCGTTCGGCGCCACGCGCTCCGGTTCCGTACCGACTGATAGACTCTTTACCGGCCAGCGCCTGGATGATACCGGTCTCTACTTCTATAATGCCCGGTACTATGAACCCGGCATCGGCAAGTTCCTCTCCCCGGACAGCGCCAGCCCTGACCTGTACAACCCTCAAAGCCTGAACAAATACTCCTACTGTTTCAACAATCCCCTCAAGTATAATGATCCCTCCGGCAAGTGGCCCAACTGGAGCAATATCGGCAAAGCCATTTCCAAGGGCTTCCAGACCGCCGTCAATGTGGTCAAAGAGAACATGGACGTTGTCCACACCGTTCTGGATGTAGCCGGCATGATCCCCGGCGTTGGTGAAGCCTTTGATGCCGTAAACGGCGTTCTCTACGCTGCTGAAGGAGACTTTACCAATGCCGGTCTTTCCTTTGCTTCATGTATACCGGTGGTCGGGAATGCTATAGGGGCAGTCAAGATTACCACGGCGGCGGTCGGGATTGTGTCTGCTGGCATTGGCTTGGCCAAGGGCATTGAGAAAGTCGCTGATATTGGCCTTGCAGCGGATAGATCGGAAGAGCGTCGTGTAGGGAAAGAGTGTAGGATAGGGTGTA
>CAZQQL010000018.1:0-36555 GCA_964595455.1 uncultured Dehalococcoidaceae bacterium | reverse complement strand
CACCCTATCCTACACTCTTTCCCTACACGACGCTCTTCCGATCTGTTCGGTGGTTGAAGCGCCGGCCATCGAACGCCCCTGGTTGGTAATGGTATAGGTCACGCCGGACGCATCCGCGAATACGTCCTCGATAACCAGGTCCGGCGTCAGACATGTCACCGCGATCTCTAGTCGATTGTTCCGGGAACTGGTCTCACCAAGCAGTATGTCGGTGCCACTGCAGTCCGTTACTTCCCTGGTGCAGGTATCGATTTCCACCCGGATCGTGTCTTCAACCGAAGAACAGGTCCATGCATGATCGAAATATTCCTCCCGGTAGTCCCCCGCCGCCAGGGCGGCCACGGTCCGGGTCTCGACCATGACGCCGTCAACCCAGAGACGGGCTTCCGTCGCAAAGGAATCACCGGCCCCGTAATTGTAGAGATCGTACTCTATCCTGTTATCTATGTCGTCCCAGTGGATTCTGTCCACCGCCAGGTCTATTTCCGGTAATACCAGGTACGAGCATTCTCGCCGGTATGTCCGGGTATTGTTGATCTCCCATTTTTCTTCCACCTCGTCCCGGGCATCCAGGACGAACTGGATATCGTTCCAGCCGCATGAGGTGCACGTCCAGTAAACGGGGATCCGTTCGCGGCTTCTCTCTCCGGCCCCCAGGGGACCTGCCTGCGCCTCTCCCACTTTAACGCCGTTGATGTACAACTCGGTCCATGATGCCGGCGCCGCCTCGTTGCCGCTGTTGAGGAGCGTATAATAGAAACCATAGTTTTCCGGTGTGTCCGCGATGTAACTCATGCCGCTGTAGGAATCTACGGTAAGATCGGGCAAGGGGCCGGTATCTTCCGGAGTGGTCGTTGCATCGGTATCATCCCTGTAGATGCACTGGTTCGCCCCGCAGTTGTTGGTTTCATCGAGTTCATCGATGATGCCGGAAGAGTCCGCGCATATCGTTGCTCCGATATCGGATACCCATTGGAAGCGGGTGAACGTTCCCGTATAGACCTGGCCCGGATCAAGATCGATGGGGACGATATCGTCTGCTGTCCCTCCGACATCGGCGGTAAGACGGGTGATGTGACCGGCGGGAGCGACGCTGTCCCCATCGTTCTTCACGACATACCGTATGACGCTGGCTTGCTCGTCGCAGATGATATGGTCGATGATGAGATCGGGGAGTCCCGTCAGAGAAGATGAAGAAGATGACTTGCACGCATCGCCGACGCCGTCATTATCCGAATCTTTCTGGTCGGGATTGTATTTTTCCGGGCAGTTGTCGCATTCATCCCCGACACCGTCATCATCGATATCTTTCTGGTCTTTGTTGATTTTGTACGGGCAATTGTCCACACTATCCGGGATGCTGTCCTTATCGGTATCGGTGATCTCACAGGCGTCTCCGATGCCGTCATTATCCGAGTCTTTCTGATCGGGATTGTACTTCTGCGGGCAGTTATCGCACGCATCCCCGACGCCGTCTTTATCGTTGTCCTTCTGGTCTTCATTGGCTTTATTCGGACAATTGTCTCGGCTGTCAGGGATGCCGTCCTTGTCGGTATCGACGATGTCGCAGGCGTCCCCGATGCCGTCCTTGTCGGAGTCTTTCTGGTCGGGGTTATACTTTTTCGGGCAGTTATCGCACACATCGCCGATACCGTCTTTGTCCGTATCCGTCTGGTCTTTATTCAGATTGTTCGGACAGTTGTCCTGGCTGTCCGGGATACCGTCTTTGTCGGTGTCGACGATGTCGCAGGCGTCCCCGATGCCGTCCTTGTCGGAGTCCTTTTGGTCGGGATTGGATTTGGTTGGGCAGTTGTCGCAGACATCCCCGACGCCGTCTTTATCGGTATCTTTCTGGTCCTTGTTTGAATTGTTCGGGCAGTTGTCCTGGCTGTCCGGGATTCCGTCCTTATCGGTGTCAGTAGTGGTAGCGTACTCGTACCGTACCCAACTACCCTTCTCCTCAGCATCCGATATGTGTCTCGCCATGTCACCGTGCGAATCTTCAGCTGTAATCCCTGCAGCGAGATTTTCTATCGCTGTCAATCCCCTGAACTTCTCGCTGACAAGATACCCCATTTGCGGGTCTACATCGGAGATAAGGAACAGGGAAGGGAACGAGGTCACGCCGAATTGCCGGGCTGCTTCCCGGTCCGTATCGACGTCGATGCGGATAATGGAGCACTGGTCTCCGTAGTCTGCCTCAAGCTGGTCGATGATCGGTTTCTGCTTCTGGCAATACCCGCACCAGTTGGCATAAAAGAACAGCAGCGTGGTCTTACCGGCTCCGAGGGACCGGCTGACAGCGGTTTCCAGTCCGGTAGTGTCCCCGGTAGTGAAGATGGGCGCGCTGGCGGCCAGGGAAGGGGTCTCAGCCAGGTTGAATATATCATCGGAAGCCGGAATGCTTTTCCCCCGGGTGTCCTTGGTGGTACTGTTCAGGCTGGTTTGTGATGCCGAGATCGGCAGGTACGCCGGGAAAAAGGTCGTCAAGGTGATGATTAAAGCAACCGCAATGCAAATCCTGGCTGGTCCATATGCAGCGGGCGTGACGGAGCTTGGCTTGCTGTACCTGTGCAGCAACGCGAACAGGTCATTCAAACCGAAGATACTGGTTCTGGACAGGAGCAACGTAAAACCGGCCAACAGCATAAAACCGTTGACGGCGAGAGACTGCGTAAGGCTGAGCGGCAGCGCTGCGCCGAAACACCCGCACCCACCCTGCGTCCCTAGTATCAGTTTATAGGCGCTGGTAAACATGAAACTGATGACTAGGGGTATACTAAGCGCGGAGGTGAACCTGACAAATAGACCCAGCACCAGTGACGTGCCTATGAAAAACTCTATCCAGGGAACCAACGTGCCGTAGAGTACCGCCAGGGGGTAAGGAAGGATGTCATAGCTCAGGACCAGGTTGGTGAAACCCTCCGGATTTTGCAGTTTTCCGATGCTGGCAGAAATAAAAATACCCCCCAGCAGGAACCGGGAGGCAAGCCACATCGCAGGATGCGCTAACAACCGGGTAAAGCGGTTTTTCATTTTTTCACCCTTAACTTCTCCGACGACACTTTTCCGGTGCTCAGTTCCTTATCCCGGCTAATTATTGAACCCTGATTTTGGTTCAAAGGAAGGAAATTCAATCAAATTTACTTCCTTTCGGACCTTTTGTCAAGGTTTTTCTCACTGCGGATGAAACCTCAAGAAAGAGGTATCGAGTGACGAAAAGCCTCCGAAGAATGCTAAGTACAACTGCTACGTTGATGGCAGGCTCATACAGGAAGATGAAGGCTCCGAGTTCGAAGTATCTTGCAACAGCCCCGGCGAATACCTTATATCCGTCGAGACAACGGACGAAAAGCGTGAGAACGCGCAGGGGAAACCGGATCGTACTAACGGATATAACCGTCTCCGAATCATCGCTGTACTCCGAGTTCCAGTTCGCCAGGTCCGGAGCTGGGTTCAAGCCGTGTCTTCTGAGTTCTACTGCCATCTAGTGCGCACCAAGGACGGCGAACTGTGTGAAGAGACGGCCATCGAGTCGCCGGACTGGACAGGGCAAGGCTGGCAGAAAGAACCGCACATCACGCTGTTTTTCAGGAAAAGCGCTTCCTGACAGGTAGAAATCAGGTTGAATACAAAGCCCCCGGCTCGTCAGAGAGACCGGGGGCTGTTCTCTTCCGGTGAACGGTTATACTTCGAACCGCTCGTACTTGTCCGTCAACTGGACCTCCAGGAAGACCACCGGTTTGCCGATCCTTTTGAAGATAAGCGGGCAGTGCGCCAGTCGCGGCGGCACCGTGACGATGGAGGTCTTCGTGATGACCTGCTTTTCCCCTCCGAGATAGAACTCTATCTCGGCATCGAAGTCGTACATGTCCTTCGGGTTCGCCCCGATGAATCCCAGGACGATGGGAAACTCGTGGTAATGGGGAGTAGCTTCGTTGACATGGGGTATGGAAACGATGGAGTACAGCAGCTGCAGGCTTGCCTTCAGTTCCTCGGGCTTCCCGAAGATACCGTCAAACACGATCTTGCCGTCACGCTCTATCTGGCCTCTCGGCTCGGTCATGACCAGGTGGGAGTATTTGGATTCCGTCATCGTACTGGCTCCTTTTCTTGTCCGTTTCCCAAATTATAGTCGATGCCGCGTTTTTCCGCGAGTCGCAGCCGGAAAAAATGAGTGCGGTTACGTATGTTCCGGCTATCGTTTTCATGAAAACCTGTTGTTGAATGTTTTTCACTATGGATGGGAGGAATAGTATGGAACGGAGAGCGACATCACAACAGCAAATGCAGGCAGGGGATTGCTATGAATGCGAGGTCTGCGGCTTCTCGGTCATTGTCGATGAAATCTGTGACTGTGCTGAAATCCACACGCTGATGTGCTGCAATCAGCCCATGGAACGCGTCCCGGTGGAATCCGAAGAACCCGAGATCTCCGAGCAGGGGGCTACGGCATCTCGCCCCGCCCGGACCGCCAGGGTCAGCGCCGCCGGGTTGCAGATGTATCTCAAGGGTATCGACTATCCCGCCACCAAGCAAACTATCATCGATCATGCCCGGTCCCGCGGTGCCGGCGAGCCCTTGATGAATATCCTGGAGAAATTTGAAGACAAGGAATACACCCGGGCTAACGAGGTTTCCAGGGAGTTCGGAAAGTTGAAATAGCGAGGCTTATTGGGACGGCATAGTGTTTGCTGCTCAATAATCAGCGGGGTCGCTGCGCGGAATGCGAGTCAAAACGTCTTCAGGTGTCTGGACTTCCTCCGGGAATTCCGGCACTTCCGCTGTTTCGGTCGGGTCTTGACGGAAGAACGACCAGATCAGGTACGCCGCAATGGCTGCCAGCGCCACGAGGAGAACATAGCTCCACCATGGCATATGGATGAACCATTGCCAGGTCCTGTCGGCGCCTGTTGTTATGAACTCGCCTGCATCCATCTGTCTTCTCCGCCCGGCGTTATCCTGTTACGGACATTATACTACCCGATCGGGCTTTAGTCGAACTATCAATAAACGTCCGGCCCTGGTACTCTGGCTCGTCCTGAGCCTGTCGAAGGATGGAGTGGTACGCAGTTTCCTTCGATGTAGCTAAGAGCCTTCTTTACTAGTATATGAAATCGTCGGTCATATGGAACGTACGCTGTTCCCTGATCGTGCGGATGAACCAGCCTGGGTCGTCCTGGGGGGTTGCGGCGTCGTTTTTAGCGGCCATCTCGGCGCATGCGGAAGCAGCAAGCATTTCCTGCAGCTTGTTTTTTGTGGGCAGCGTATCGAGCGCTTTCATGGTTCCCTCCTTGTTCACGTCATCCTCACTATAGATAACGATTGTTAAGGGAATAAGAAAGGGGGTTAATAAGGAGAATTAGCTCTACTGCGAGGGGTGGTAAATCGGGAGATTGGCGCCGAACAAGACCGGTATACTTGGGGGAAACGGGTTCTTATTCTTTCCCGATGATGTCTTCAACTTCCCGGGAGGTTTTCTGGACGGCGTCCCGGATTGCGTTCCACTTCTCCGGCGTCAGGCACTGACCGCGCTGCCGCAGCATCCGCCCCATGCCGCGTAAGGTCCGGATGGTCTCGTGGAATTCCTCGCGGTTCGTAGCCCCCCACCAGTCTTTCATCTGGCACTCGATGCGCTCAATGTCCTGCCGGTTCTCTTCCAGGAACTTAAGGCCTTCTTCGGTGACAGTGTAGACCTTCTTACTGTCCCGCTCGGAAACGTTGACATATCCCAGGTCGTCCAGGAGCTGCAGGGTGGGGTAAACACTTCCGGCGCTCGGTGTGTAGAAGCCGTGAAAAGAGTCCTCCAGCGCCCGCATGATCTCGTAGCCGTGGCTGGAACGCTCTTTGAGCAGGTTTAGGATGACATATTTCAGGTCCCCTTTTTCAAAGAGCCGGGACTGCTTTTCAAACTGGAACAGGTTCTTATCGAACATGAAGGCTTGCCTCCGGGGTCACGATATATCGTAACAGTATTCGTTTTTCATTGTCAATCTCGGTCTGAATCTGCGCCACAGCCTTTTTCACAGACCCGGTACCGGATTATTGACTCATTGACGCGCCGGTCAGGCTCCGAGAAGTACTCTTCTTCGTAAACGCCGATGACATCGTATCCCTGTTCCAGTATAAAGTCGACGAGAACCTCTCTTGGCGTCTTGCCGTTTATCTCGGCGCCGTCATGGAGTATCTGCGCCACCAGGCCGTATTCCCATATTTCCAGACGTACTTCATCACCGCCTACCTGCTGCGGCAGATAGGTAACGTCCTCAGGGAGAGGCATACCGATGATGGTGGTCCAGTCCTTAGCCGGATGGCGATGGGCATCCGGGAACCGGGCGCGGAAACCCTTGTGGTCGATAGGCCTGGCTTGCCTCATCGAGCGCTCGAACTTCAATGCCATAAGTGAATTATATAGCGTGGGGATGATACGGGGCAGAGCTTCCCCCGGCAGACCGCGGGCATGGATCGCGGCCATTTTTTGCGGTGCCATCTCCATGATGACCGGGACGTTCAGGGGCAGGTTGTGAGGCGTCATGCTTCTCCTCCACAGCCTTCCAATTGATTGTATTATTTTTAGCATATCGGCGCCGGGACATGCAAACCGGCTATCCCGGTTAATGGTTTAAGAAAGTAATAGTTTAGTGTTTGTATTTTTCTGAATGCCGGTATATAATAGGTGCGCTTCCGGCTTCCAGACTCTGGCCGTTGCCGGAGCCCCCATTTATGTGATTTGAGAGAGTATTAGTGTATGAACGCTAAAAACATCCAAAAAAGAGTCGATGATGCGGGCGGAGGTAATGGCGGCACAACTCCCGCCGCGCCATCCAAACAACGCTCGTTTTTCTTGACGGCCCTGCCGTTTTTTATCCTGGCCCACGCCACTCACCACTTACTGACAGCGTTGCCTCAGGCCATGCAGCCGTACATCAAAGACTATTTCAACCTGAATAATACGCAGGTTGGCGGCATCATGACCGCCTTCGCTCTTTCCAGCGGGGCCGCACAGTTACCGGCGGGGTGGCTGGCGGACCGTGCCGGCCCCACGTGGCTGATCACTGTCGGTATCGTCGGGGTCGGCATCGGCGGTCTCCTTATCGGTCTATCCCAGTCTTACCTCATGCTCTTGATTATGATGGTGGTCATGGGTATCATGGCCGGTGGCTACCATCCGGCTTCCACGCCGCTGATTTCCCTCTCCGTTCCGGCTAACCAGCGCGGCCGGGCACTCGGTTTGCATCTCATTGGCGGAAATTCAAGCTTCTTCCTGGCACCGCTTATCGCAGCCGGTATCGCTTCTGTCTGGGGATGGCAGGGAGCGTACCTGACAATGGCGATCCCGACCATCATCCTGGGTGTTGGATTCTTTTTCTACCTTAACAAACGGTACGGTAAAGCCCACGTTGAGGCGATGAAGAAACGGCAAATGGAAGAACGCCCCCCCCAACCCGGCTATAAGCGCAGGCTTATCGCTTTCCTGGTTATGATGGTCATCGGCGGCGGCGCTGGAGCTACGGTCAACGCGTTCCTGTCCATTTATATCAAGGACTACCTCGGAGCCTCCAACGAAGTTGCCACCATGTCTCTTTCCATCATATTCTCTTCCGGACTCTGGGCCGGCCCCATCGGAGGTTGGATAGCAGACAGGATCGGTAGCGTCAAGGTCATCATCGTCACCGGTATCCTCGGCGGTTTGCTGATATTCGCCCTGAAGGAAGTCAGCCTTGGGTGGGGTCTCTGGATCACACTGTGGGTCATGGGCGTTATCCAGGCTGTGCGCTTCCCGGTGACGGAAGTGTTCATCATGAACCAGTCGACTGCCAAGAACCGGTCGACAGTCTATGGAATTTATTATTCCACCATGCAGTATACCGGCGCTATCTTCGCTCCAATCATGGGCGGCTTCATTGACCGCTTCGGTTACCCCACCATGTTCAACTTCGCGGCGTGGGCGGTCACCGCGGTGGCGGTCGTGACCTCGCTTTTCATCTGGGATGCCAAGGACTAGTAATAACGAGAAGTACACAGTAATGAATACGCTCGCCCTGAGATTATCGAAGGGCGAGCGTTATTGTTCTTCCCTGGACAGAGGGCACGCTAAAAACTAGTCTTCGATCAGCCGCCGGCCGTGTTCGAGTATCTCTTCCCGGCGTTCCGGGGATATGTCCTGGGTTTGCAGCCATGCCTTGAGCGATTCCAGGGGCGGCAGTTCCCCCGCTGTTTCCGCCCCGTTCAGAGTCCGGGTACGCACGGTCCGCTGCCGGTCCAGGGTGATGGAAAGATAATCCGCGTCTCTCAATGCCTCCCGGATGTCCGTGTCTCTGAGCTGCTTTTCCTGTGAGGCCGGGAGTTTGATGTTGAGCCGCACGACGGCGTCCCTGGCCTGTTCCTTCTGCGAAGCGATGCTGCTGAGAATGGTCGTGGTGGGATCGAGTTCTTCCCCGGTGAGTTCCACGTTCAGGGTGCGGAACCGCCGGGCATGGACGGTGTGGAATCGGTATGCCGTGGTCCGTTTACCCTGTTCGTCTGTGGAAATATCGACCTCATAGAACCCCTTGTCATCGTCTTCCTCCCCGAAGTCAACACGCTCCAGGCTGCCGGAATAGACCACCGGCGGGTCCTCGTTCAGTACCTGCTGCTTGTGGATATGACCGAGCGCCACGTAGTCGAACGTCGGGTTCTTGACGGAACTGAGCAGGAGGACGTGCTCCTGCCCGATGGACATCATCGTCTCCGAACCGGCTTTGGCCGTCGAGATGGATACATGACCGGCCAGGATGGCCGGTACCACGGGATCGAGCTTTTTCACCTGAGCGTCGATGATGTCCGTCAAAACCTGCTGGAGCTTCTTGTTCACTTCCTCCAGCGGCAGGTTGCGGACATCGTCCCGGCTGAGCAGTGTGCTGCGCCGCAGCCACGGCAGCGCAACGATCTGGATATCGCCGGACTTCGTGGTGATCGGGTACGTTCCCGGCTTGTTGGCGACGGTGACGTTCTTCACCGCCAGCGTATCGAAGATCTCGGTGGCCGTCGCCCGTCCGACGGCGTTCGGCATGTCATGGTTGCCGGTCAAGATGAAGACCGGGATGCCGGAGGTAGCCAGCCGGTTGATGCGGCGGGCGAATTCCCGCTGCTGCGTCTGGGTAGGCTCCCGTGTCTTGTAGGCGTCGCCGCAGAACAGGACGAGGTCGGCTTTGCTCTCGATGGCGTAGTCCACCATTTCATCGTAGGAACGGAGGAAGTCCATGAGGCGGGTGGAGAGCCCGGTCGCCGGGTCCAGCCGGCCGTAGTTCTCGACGCCCAGGTGCAGGTCCGCAAAATGAATGATCTTCATGCTTGCCCTTATTATACTTGCCTGGCACCGGGAGCTTCAATTTTTGGTGGGTGGTCTCCTGCCTCCAGAAGGCGTCTTTACGAGCCAAGCGAAGCAATCCCGGTCGTTGATCCTGTACGGCCTGAGGTCCAACGGACCGGCTGCCTTAAACGAATAGCCCCTGTTGCCTTGTTCTTACCCGCTGAAAACCGCTATGATGGAGACGATGGATTATCATTACCTCCTCCCGGAAGGGAGAGGCCCCTGGCAGGAAGAACCCGTCCCGCCTCCGAAGCCGCGTGTCTGGGGCGGCTGGGCGACGTTCGGGTTCGGCTTCGTCATCATTATCGTCACCGCTGTAGTACAGGGCATCATCGGCGTTATCATCGGGGTCGGCCTGGTAGTGACCCAAACCATCGATATCGATGACCTGTCCAACCTGCTGGAATATTTCCAGGAATACCTGGGGCTTATAGTCGCCATCTCTACCATCGCCAACGGCATTATCGGTACAGCGCTTATCCTGCTCATCATCAAGACTCGCCGGGGGCTCGGTTTCCGGGAATACCTTGGTTTCAACCGGTTTTCCGGCAGATGGCTGCTGCTTGCCATCTTGATTTTGGTTATTTTCCTCGGCCTGAGTTACGTGGTGGAAACATATACCGGTTACGGCGAACCCGGAGAAGATACCCTCGATCTCTTTGCCACCGATCTCTGGCCGGCTCTGGTGTGGTTCGCTGTTTGCGTTGCTGCCCCGTTCTATGAGGAAATCTGGATTCGCGGCTTCATGCAGATCGGTTTTGTTCATTCGCGCGTCGGGCTTATTGGAGCGCTGATCATCCCATCGGCATTCTGGGCGGCGCAGCATATTCAGTACCAGATATTCGGCATCGGGGTCATCTTCGTTTTTGGCCTGGTGCTGGGTTTTGTACGCCACAAGTCCGGCTCCATCTGGCCGCCCATCATCATGCATGCCATCAACAATGCGGTTGCCCTGGCGCTCATGACGATGGTCTAGCTAGTCAACCAGATCCAGCACTTCCCGTAAGTACGATATCCGAGGCCCGTCCCAGTTCTCTTCACGCTGAATGTAGTGGGTATCAACCGTCTCGCCCGGGTCCAGGATGAGCACGGCGTCCATGCCCACATTTCGAGCCCCGGTCAGTTCCGTGCTGCTGCCGTCCCCAACATACAGGCATTCTTCCGGACGTAAACCCAGTCCATCCAGCGCCAGCCCGTAAATACACGGGTCCGGTTTCTTGACGCCGGCTGTGCAGGAAAACACCGTCACGTCGAAGCATGGCGCGAAGGGCGTCTCCTGCCAGATGGCGGGGACCTCTTCCGTGCAGTCGCTGACGAGGGCGGTCCTGAGCCCCCGCTGCCTGACAGCTTCCAGGGTGGAAATGGTGTCCCCCCGCGGCCGTAACGATTTCACGGTAAAGTCGAGCCGCACGCGGTAAGCTTCGGCTATCTGCTCATCGCTCGGCGTCACTCCGAGCCGTCCGCAGAGCACCCGGTAGTAGTTGCCCTCGCTGCTATGGGTGCCGGTGCTGCGTTCGTTGAAAGCCTCCCGCCAGACCCGGCCGAATTCCTTTGCCGGCACACCGAGGATATGTGCCATCTCGTCCAGGACAGCAAAATATTCGGTCACAGAGAAATTGTCCACCAGCGTCCCGAAGAGGTCGAAGATGACGGCTTTGTACTTCACGGCTGTCTCCTCATCGTGGTAAAGGGTTCGGCTCTCTTTCCATGTGGAAGAACTCGTCGTCGCTGGAGACGGTCTCGAAACCGTGCCGCTCGTATAAGGCCCGGGCCGGGTTGGTTTTGATGCACATCAGGCAGACCTTGTGAGAAGCCTTATCGGCCTGTTCGAGAATACCGCGCAGGACGCTTGTGCCGATGCCCTGGTTGTGGTATTCGGGAAGGATGCAGAACTGGGAGATTTCTACAGCGCTGCCATCGTGGACAACCCGCACGGTGCCGATGGGCCTGTCGCTGAGAAAGATGATGTACGGGCGCTGTTCTTCCCAGTAGCGCTCGTGGTACTCCTGGTGTTTTTCCTCTTGCCAGCCGAACGTCCGCTCGATGAGGTCGTAATACGCCGCCTTGCTGATATCGTAACTCAGGTCCTTGAGGGACTCATCCGCCTCGACAAGCCTGAGGTTGACGTACTGTTGCATGGCGGTTATTTTGTACTCACAACTGTCCCGCCCTCCGGCAGCACCAGGAAATCCTCGCCGCCGAGTTTCTTGACTAATGTTTCGGCGACGGTGGCGATGGGCACCCGTATCTGCGCCATGGAGTCGCGCTCCCGGATGGTGACCTGGTTGTCTTCCAGGCTCTGGAAGTCCACCGTTACGCAGTAGGGCGTACCGAGTTCATCCTGCCGCCGGTAGCGCCGACCGATGCTCTGGGTATCGTCATACTGGGCGTTGACCCGCTTCCGGATGCCGTTGTACACGTCCCGCGCGCAGGCGTTGAGGTTTTCCTTCTTGCTGAGCGGCAGGACCGCCACCTTGATGGGGGCGATGTCCGGGTGGAAATGAAGCACCGTACGTATCTCGTCCTTGTCCGGCTCTTCATCGTAGGCGTCGCAGAGGAAGGCGAGGACGCCGCGGTCCACGCCGGCGGATGGTTCGATAACGTATGGGATATAGTGCTCGTTCGTCTCGTTATCGAAGTAGTCCATGGACTTGCCGCTGAACTGGGCGTGCTGCTTGAGGTCGAAGTCTGTCCGGCTGGCCAGTCCTT
This sequence comes from uncultured Dehalococcoidaceae bacterium, assembly GCA_964595455.1. Taxonomy (GTDB): domain Bacteria; phylum Chloroflexota; class Dehalococcoidia; order Dehalococcoidales; family RBG-16-60-22; genus DAOUEG01. Next base: position 24,494 of record CAZQQL010000018.1, on the reverse strand, counting down.
CGAGTTCGTCCATGCCCTGCGGGAACTTGTACATGATGTCGCAGACACGCTTGGCGTAATGGGAAAGCTTCTCCTTGGGATGCTCGTGGATGTCCAGGTTCTCACGCTTGATGCCGAGGCTGGTATACCAGTCCATCCGGGCCTGGAGCCAATGTTCGAACCATTCCCCTTCCGTCCCCGGCTTGACGAAGTATTCTATCTCCATCTGTTCGAATTCACGGGAGCGGAAAATGAAGTTCCCGGTCGTGATCTCGTTGCGGAATGACTTGCCCTGCTGCGCGATGCCGAAGGGCAGCCGTTTGCGCGTCGTATTGATGACGTTCTGGAAATTGACGAAGATTCCCTGCGCGGTCTCAGGACGCAGGTAGACGATGTTCGCTTCCGATTCCACCGGTCCCGCGAACGTCTTGAACATCAGGTTGAACTGCATCGGGTCCGTGAGTTCGCCGCCGCAGGTCGGGCAGCAGTCGGCTTCGAGGTGGTCTGCGCGGAACCGCAGGTGACAGCCCTTGCATTCCACAAGGGGGTCGGAGAACTCCGTCACGTGGCCGCTGGCTTCCCATACCCGCCGGTTCATCAGGATGCTGGTGTCCAGGCCGACCATGTCGTCGCGCTCATGCACGATGGCCCGCCACCAGGCTTCTTTGACGTTACGCTTCAGTTCGACGCCTACCGGGCCGTAGTCCCAGCAGCCGGAGAGGCCGCTGTAGATATCGCTGCTCGGGAAAATGAACCCGCGCCGCGCGGCGAGCGAGGCTATTTTGTCCATGGTGACAGTTGGTTTATCAGGCATTTCTTTTCTCCGTGGGAACTTCTTTACGCTGGCGGCGGGCCTGGCGGTAGTACCCCGCGAACCGGGCCGCCAGGTAAATCGCGCCGATGGCCAGCACGACGACTGCCGGCGCCCAGAGGGGGCCGGTGTGTATCTCATATGCATTGTAGAGGAAAATCTGTACCGCTGCCAGGAGGATGACGACCTGCACGATGGTCGTCATGTTGCCCACCAGCGGCACGATCTTCATGATCAGGGCATTGTCACCGTCGGCGTATCGGGCCGCCATCAACACCAGCTTCACCAGCCCGAACGAGCCGAGCGTAAACAATACCTGCGGTATGATCAGCCATGCCGCCAGGGCGCCTCGGTTGACCAGCGCTCCGGAATCGTCCCGCAGGCGGTACGCCACCTGCTCCGGCAGCAGACCGTAAAATATGACGGTTAGCAGGATGGTAAAAGCGGTGACTACCATGGGCAGGGCGACATACGACCATCGGAAGGGCAATGAAGGTGACTGGTTCATAGTCTGGTTGGTTTCAGCGGGATTGTTCATCTGATTTCATTATAGTATACTTGTTTTGTTTGTGGCTATGCTTCGTAAAATAACAGGAGCTTTTACAATATGAGGCAAAAAAATAACAGACTTTTTTGGGCAATAACCCTGCTTGCCGCCGCCGTTGTATGTCTGGCAGTACTATTTTCTTCTTGCGGCAGACATAGTATGCCTGAGTCTGTTACTAACAAGGATGTCATCAACTTCTGTGAATTTTCCCTGGACGCTTCTTCAGTGAATCTTACTACAAGAGTAAACGGCACGGTGTTCGTCAAGGGAGACCTGGAAAAACCGGACGACATCACTGTCCAGATTGTCATGGACATAGGACTGGATCCGGAGGACTGGGGCGGCGTGGGACTGATCTTCCCGGAAGGATGGCGGGTAACAAGCACTACCAGCAGCCTGGTGGAAATTGATGATCCATACTATTCGGACATGGTAGGCGTAATGTCCGGCGGTGCTCCAGAACAGGGCGGCTGGTCATGGGTAGCTATAGGATATCCCATAACCATGCCGGGAGACTCTCCGGGCGATTTACACGGCACGGTTGTCATTGATGCCGATTTTGTCTTGGAAGATACGCCTACACCCGATACCCTTGAACTCACTATCGGCGTGGGCAGCAAGGACGGCTATGTCGTGAACCCCGTTTCCATCGACCTGGATGTCCCTTTACTGGAGGATATGCGCCCCGTCCGGGTGCAACATCTTTTCCCCCGGCAGCGGCAGCCTGATGAATTTGAAGCGACCGGGGAGATCACCGGGGAACTCGTACTGGAAAACTACGAACTCCGCATCAATGGCTACCTGGTGCTCTGGCCCCGGGGCTGTCACGGCTGGTCGGATTCGCAGACTGTCTGGATAAAAGATTCGGAAACCGGTGAGAAAATCGCCCGCGTCGGCGACGTACTGACGATCACCGGCAAAGAGGTCGATTCCCGGACTGCCCAGGAAAAGGCCTCGGATTTGAGTTATCCAGGCTACCCGTTCGAAGGCCCGTTCTGGCTTGCGAAAAGCGTCATCATGAACAAGTAGGGCTTTATTCGAGCGCTTTCCTTATCATCTTCGCCTGCCGGTCGAGTTCCTCGCGGCCGGGCCTGGTCCACACGCCGGTTATTGTCATGTCGTCGTTCTTGTGCCGCGGTATGACCAGGAAGTGTACATGGAATATTTCCTGCCCCGCCTCGACGCCGTCCGCCAGGAACAGGTTGTGGGCGTCCATCGGGATGCCGGAATGGCGCAGGGCATGGCAAACGCGTGTCGTCGCGGTAAATAATGATGCCCCGGTCTCCTCGTCGAGGTCTTTCAAATATGGAGCGTGGATACGCGGGATGACGACCACCTGGCCGGAATTGAGGGCGGCTATGTCCATAAAAGCCACCGTCGCCGAGTCCCGGTAGACAAAGCTGGCCGGGGACCTGCCGGCGACGATATCGCAGAAAACACAGTCGCTCATGACGAGCTCTGATTAGTTGTGGCAGGAACTGCAGTTGCCGGAGCTGCAGCTCGAACAGGAAGAGGTGCTGCTGGCGCCTGCCACCGGCTTCGGTACGCCCCCGAACGTAGCGCTGAAGGCGGAAAAGACGGACATGACCCTCTTGGCCTCGGCCTTGCACGCCGGGCACTCGCACGGCTGGTCGGACAGGCTCGCCGGGCGCAGTTTCTCAAAGTGGTTCTTGCATTCCGGACAGGAATATTCGTATATCGGCATAGTTCGTACTCCTCAATTTCAGTTTAGCGCGTTTACCCTGACCGGTCAATAAGCCAGAGATAGGCATGCGGATGGAGAAAAGCGTATTCGCTATGTTTACATCCCGCCTTAGCCGTAGTAGCATTAACCATACGAACACTCACCCGGAGGACCGCCGATGCTCCATAAACTTGACATAAAGACTACTTCCCGCGTCGAGTTCCGCAACGTCACCGGGGAAGTGCAGCAGATTGTCCTCCAGAGCGGCGTGATTTCCGGGCTATGCTATGTCTACGTCCCCCACACCACCGCCGCCGTCACCGTCAATGAAAACGCCGATCCCGACGTTGTCCGCGACATCATCACCCACCTGGACAAACTCGTTCCCCAGCACGGCGACTACCGCCACTCGGAAGGTAACTCCCCGGCGCATATCAAGTCCGTCCTCCTCGGCCACACCGAGACCATCTTTATCGAAAACCGCAACCTCGTCCTTGGCGCCTGGGAAGGCATCTTCTTCTGCGAGTTCGACGGCCCCAGGAACCGGAAGCTGTACGTGAAGCTGGTCGAGGATTGATCAGTACCGGCTGGAGCCTTTTGATTGTTTCCGGAAATAGGTTTACACCAAAATAGTCGAGGATGCTGCGCCTGTTCCTCAAGACGCGATTTCATAATGTGGTTAATGTGGCGTCTGGCTTCTCCATCGGGAGAAGTAGCCCGTCTTTCCAGGTTACGAAACGATCACCGGGTCAGTGTGCCTTGTGATTTGCCCAATTCTTATCGAAAATACGCTGGCGAAAAGTGTCATATGAATCCGCGGAGCAGGTAAAAACCTTCTCCTCTCTGAAATACAAGAATTTCCGTTATCTTTTTACCGGGACGACCTTGACCAACGCCGCCCAGTGGGTGATGCAGGTTACACTGAGCTGGCTCGTTTACGACCTTACCGGTTCCGGTACCATGGTCGGGACTGTCAATCTGCTGAGGTCCATATCCTCAATTGCCATGATCCCGGTTGCCGGATTGTTGATCGACCGGCTCGCTCGCCGCAAACTCCTGGTCTTCAATAATTCCTGGCTCTTTACTATCACGCTGACCATGGGGCTTCTTCTCGTCTGCGACCAGAAAAGCATCTGGTTTATCTTGGTCTTTTCCTTTCTCGGCGGGTTCCCCAGCGCGATAGATCATTCTCTCAGACAGGTGCTGGTGTTCGATCTTCTGCCTCGTTCTCACACGCCAAATGGAATGGCCCTTATCCAGACCGGTTGGAGCATCATGCGTTCGGCGGGTCCCGCTGTCGGTGGTGTGCTCCTGGCTTGGACCGGCGCCGGTGGCAACTTTATCATCCAGGCGTCAATCTATATTCTGGTCTTGATAACGATCCTGCAGATCAAATTCCCGGAAAGAAAAGCCCCGGTTGAACAGTCAATTCTCCACAACCTCAAAGAAGGATTCAGTTACGTCCGGAATGAGCGCTTGATACAGCTTTTCATGGTGGTTTGGGTTCGTGCTGCCGCTGCTGGTGGTCCCGGTCTATGTGATTCTGCCGCCTATCTATGCCGCTGAGGTCTTCGGAGACAATACCGGCATGACGCAGGGACTGTTGATGGCGGCGGTGGGGGTCGGCGGTATCCTGGGTGGGTTTGTTACGGCTTCCCTGGGTAATTTCCAGAAAAGGGGCCTTCTCCAGTGCTTTGCCATGTTCATGGTCGCCATGTCGCTCATTGGGTTTGCCCTGAGCGGCAATCTGCCCCTCTCGCTCTTTTTCCTGGCGCTGTCCGGGTTTTTCGAGATTATCTTCCTCGTCACTAATCAGACGTTGATGCAGCTTACCATTCCGGATGAGATACGCGGCAGGGTCACCAGTGTCATTAACCTCAATATGATTCTCTCTCCGATTGGTAATATGCTGATTGGGGTTGGTTCCGATCTCCTGGGTGGGCCGAAGGAGGTCACCATCCTGTTTTCCGCTATCAACGCGGTCCTGATGGTGCTCTTTATCGTGTTCTCATCAAGAATCAGGAACTACCGGCTGGGTAGAGCTCTGTACCGGAGTTGATCGGGTTCATTCCAGGGTGGTCCCATTCAGTATTGTTCGTCTGGATAAACCGTAGGGCGGACTGAAAGTCCGCCGAAAGACAACAAACCTAAAAAGAGAATCGCCAGACAGCCCTATCTCTGCCTCCTGTTTCTTCCTCTCTTCTCTTTGTTTCTGATTTTTAGTTTCTCTTTGCTCTAATAAAAAAAGTGACAAAACACCCTTGACAATATGAGAACAAGTGTACTACTATGTATCCGCTGAAGGACATCCCGATCTCCTTCCGCCAACGTCTGAAGCCGGATTCCGGGCCGTTATACGGACTTCGTTCCGGCAGAGATCGAGTACAACGGGTGGAAAGCGCCTGTCCCGTCATCCCGGCTGACCGTAGGGAACGGGATCGCGTTTATCCGGGACCTCCGCCATTTGAAGACGGAGAGCCGGATAATGGAGTGTACTGTGAGGACCGCGTTATGCATGGGTCTTCTCCGGTGGCGTTAAGGAACGGCGTTGGTCCTTGGGACCTTAATAACTGAATAGATAAACCCGCAGCTTCGGAGAAGACGCAGTAAGAACGGTGGAAGACTGCGTGCCCGGCTAAGGATCGCGGGACTTGCAGGGAATGATTGACTCGGCTTGTCTGTCGCCTCCCTTTCGAAAGGGAGGCTGGGTGGGTTTTGACAACAATAACAGACCCTCCAGGCACGATAAACAAAAAATGCCCGGTAGTCATCTTGATGTCCCGACTCGTCGGGACGAAGGATTACAGGGTGGGGCGGCCCTTTTCTCAGCCTTAATTGGATACCCCACTTCCCTGTGATGCTTCGGCACAAGCGCCCTCAGCATGACAACGGTGGTTGGCTGCTGGAAAGCCGGTCTCCGAGGAAAACTATGGGGTACGCACAAAGCGAGCTCTAAATAGAAACCACAGCCCAGGCCATTTTTGACTTCTGACTTTTGACTTTTGACTTCCCCCTAAATCTCCCCCTCCGCCGCAAAGCTGTAGTACTGGTTGTCCCCGATGATGATATGGTCCAGGACGTTCAACTGCAGGAGCCGGCACGCCTGCGCCAGTTGCTTGGTCAGGTTGCGGTCGGCGACGCTCGGTTCTGGGTTCCCGGAAGGGTGGTTGTGCGCCAGGACCAGGGAAACCGCGTTGTACCGGAACGCACCCTCGATCACCGTTCTCAGGGAAACGCCGCTGCTGTTGACCGTCCCTTCCGGTAGTTCCATCGTCTCCAGTACCTGGTTCCTGGCGGAAAGGTAGAGCACCTTGAAGACCTCGCGCTTGAGGCCTCGCATGGAATGATAGAGATAATCGAAGACTTCCTTTGAAGAACTGCAGAACGGCTGCTCCAGCATCTTCGCCTTGAGGAACTCCCTGGCCACTTCCTGCACAAGCTTCACCCCGAAGGCGCTGTGCAGTCCGATGCCCGGAATGGACGAAAGCTCTTCCGGATTTGCTTCCAGCACGCCCCGCAGCGTCTTGAACCGTTTCAGGGCTTCTTTCGCCGCCGGCTTGCAGTCCCGGCGCGGCGTTCCCAGGCTCAGCAGCAGTTCCACGACCTCATAATCGTGGAATCCCTCTATGCCGGACTTGAGAAACCGTTCCCGCAGACGCTTGCGGTGACCTTCTTCCGGGTTTTCTTCAGGCGCCATCTTCTTTACCCCGGCGAAATCATACCTCTTTTCGCTCGCCGGGGACAAGTCCCGCTCGTTTGTGCTTAAGTCCTGAGATTGAGTTCCTGGCTGAACTGGAGATATCGCATGATGTCCGCCCGGCTCAGCATGCCGGCGCAGCGTTCCCCGTCTTTGACGATGACCTGGTTGATGTCATGCCCTGCGATGAGTTTCAGGACGGAAGCCAGGTCTTCGTACAGGCCGACGGTATAGAGCGGGTCCGAGGTCATGATCTGGGAGACCGGCGTTATCGACCACTTGTCCTGCGGCACTTCACGTATATCGGAAATGGTGACGATGCCGACAACGCGCTCGCCGTTGCAGACGGGCACCGCCCGCTCATGCTTCTTCGCAAAAAAGTTCGCGACGAGCTCGTTCACCATTGTCGAAGGAGCGATGGATTCTATCGGGCTGATGATGTCCCTGACCCTCACACCGCCGAGTTTTTCTTTGATGACCAGTTCACGCCGGCTCGTATCGGCGGCGCTGTTGAGGAACCAGCCGATGAAAGCCAGCCAGAGACCGCTGATGATACTGACTGTGAAAATAAGGATGACGCCGACGATGATGAAGCCCCAGCCGAACAGCTTGCCCACTCCGGCGGCGATGTTCGTTGCCCTGGTCAGATTGTTGGTATTGTGCCAGATGATGGAACGCAGCACGCGCCCGCCGTCGAGCGGGAAGCCCGGCAGCAGATTGAACACCCCGAGGAACAGGTTGATGATGCCCAACTGGGCGATGACAGCCTGCACGGGCGTCGTCAGGACATCGCCGGACACGATGTCGCCGTAAGAAAGCAGGGTACCGGACATGGCGCTGGCGATGCCCCAGAAAACGAGGGCCAGCACGAGGCTTGTACCCGGCCCGACGATGGCCATGGCGAATTCGATGCCCGGCGCCTCCGGTTCCTCCTCCAGATTGCTGACCCCGCCGAGGATGAACAGTGTGATGCTGTTGACCGGGAGTCCCCGGGAACGGGCGACCAGTGAATGCGCCAGTTCATGCAGGAGGACGGATACGAAGATCGCCAACGATCCGATAACTCCGGAGATCCAGACCGTGGCGGTGCTCCAGTCCGGGTAGATGACAGAAAAATACTCCGCCAGCGACCAGCTGAAAAAGGCGAAGATGAATATCCACGAATAATGAATACCGATGTCGATGCCGGCTATGCGGAACAGCTTGATGGAACTCTTCATGAACTACCTCCCGGTTATACTTGCCGGATGACCAGGTTGTCCTCGCCTATGAGAGCGGTGAGACGTTTCTTTAACTCTATATTGTAACCTGTCTTGAAAGGCAATGTAAGGTGGGTAGGTCCGTCCCCGTTCTGTACAACCATACGGATGGTGTCTTTACCGGAGTATTCCTTGAGAAGAGCGGTGACTTGTTTGAGCTTGTTCAGGTCTCCGGTTACATCTTGGGTAGCGTGCATGGTAATAACGATCTGGTACGTCAGGTCGGGCGCAGTGACCGCCGGGGCGCCGTTTTTGGGCGGCGCCTGGACTTTCGGTTGTACCGGGGCTCTGACAGCGGACACAGGTGCGGCGTTTGAAGGCGCAGCCTGTGGCTTTACTGTCGCTTTCTCGATGGCCGGAGCTTCTTTGACCGGTTCGGTTTCCCTGGGCGGTTCGTATATTCGCGCGCTGTCGCAGACCAGGCTGACCGCTTCGTCTCTCACCCTGACCTTTCCCTGTACGATGACCTCTTTCCCTTCGTCCCAGAGGGTCGCTGTCTGCTGGAACGCCCTGGGCCAGACGAGGACTTCCATCTGGCCGCTGATATCTTCGATGATGACGATCGCGAACTGCTCGTTCTTCTTGGTAAAATTGTACCTCGTGGATATGATTCTGCCGGCGGTGATGATGGGTTCTTTCTCCAGTTCCGCATTGATCTCGCCGCACAGGTAGGTGCCTGCTTCTTCGTTCCGGAAGACAGGACTGAACGGCTTTTCGGAAAAGCTGACCCCCATCAGTTCCTTTTCCCAGACGCCTTTCTGCCGGTCGTTGACTTCGGAAGGGGTCATCTCCAGGTCCGTCAGCGGGACCGGGGCGCTCTGCCCGAAGAGGTCGAACATCGTGGTCTGGCCGCTGTCCCGCAGTTTCTGTTCACGTTGCGCCAGCGCGATGATGCGCTCTATATTGGCCAGCAGCGTGCCGCGCTCGTGAAGTGAATCGAACGCGCCGGCCTTGATGAGACTTTCCATGACGCGCCGGTTCAGCGACTGCACGTCACATCGGCGGCACAGGTCCTCGATGGACTTGAACTCGCCGTTCTTGGTGCGTTCCTCGATGATCGATTGCAGCGCCGCGACGCCCACGTTTTTCACGGCGGAAAGCCCGAAGCGGATGGACTGCTTGCCTTCGGTATCGGTCTCGATGGAGAAGTCCACGCGGCTGCGGTTGATGTCCGGCAGCAGCAGTTCTATGCCGAGCCGCCGGCATTCCGCGCTGGCGCTGGCTACTTTTTCAGCTTCACCGGCGTGTACGGTCAGGAAGGCGGCGCAGTACTCCGCCGGATAGTTGGCCTTGAGATATGCCGTCTGGTAAGCGACGAGAGCGTAGCTGGCGCTGTGCGCCTTGTTGAAAGCGTAACCTGCGAACGGCTCAATGAGGGCAAACACTGCCTCAGCCATTTCCTGCGTATAGTTGAGCTTCTTGGCGCCCTCGATGAAATTGACCTTTTCCTTCTGGATGACCGCGGCGATCTTCTTGCCCATGGCCTTGCGGAAGATGTCCGCCTGCCCCAGGCTGTACCCGGCAAATTGCCGTACGATGAACAGCACCTGGTCCTGGTAGACGATGACGCCGTAGGTCTCCTCGAGGATGTTCTCCAGGGCGGGGTGCGGGTAGGTGATCGGTATTTCACCGTGTTTGGACCCGATGAACCGGGGGATGTGCTCCATGGGGCCGGGACGGTACAGGGCCACCATGGCGGAGATATCACTGAAGACGCTCGGTTTTAGTTCCTTGATATACCGCCTCATGCCGGAGCCTTCGAGCTGGAATACGCCGGTGGTGTCCCCGGCGGAGAGGAGCTTGAAGGTCTTCTCATCGTCCATCGGCAGGCCATAGAGATCGAAGTCCGTTCCGCGCGTCTCCTTGATGAACTCGCGTACCTTGCCGAGCATCGTCAGGTTGATGAGACCGAGGAAGTCCATCTTGAGCAGCCCGATGCGGGCGATGTCCCCCATAGGGTACTGGGTCATCACCGCTTCCTGGCCTTCAGAGCCTTTGGAGGGCCGCTGGAGCGGAACATGCTTCGTCAACGGCTCGCTGGAAATGACGACCCCGGCGGCGTGGGTGCTGGCGTGGCGGGATATGCCTTCCACCCGCATGGCCTGCTTGACCAGGTTGTGGACGATCTGGTCGTTGTCATAAAGGGCTTTGAGTTCCGCATTCTCTTCCATCGCCCTGGTCAGCGTCATGTGCGGCATGGCGGGCACGAGCCTCGCTACGCGGTCCACGTCTCCATATGCCATACCGAGTGCCCGTCCGACGTCCCGTATGGCCGCCCGCGCGCCGAGCGTACCGAAGGTGATGATCTGGGCGACGTGGTCCTGGCCGTATTTTTTAGTGACGTAGCGGATGACCTCTTCACGGCGGTCGTCCTGCAAGTCCAGGTCGATATCCGGCATTTCCTTGCGCTCGATGTTGAGGAAGCGCTCGAAAACGAGGCCGTGTTCGATAGGATCGAGGAAGGTAATCCCGAGACAATACAGAACGATGCTCGAGGCGGCGCTGCCCCGGATGCCGAAGAGTATGCCCTGTTCCCGCACGAACCGGATGATGTCCCAGCAGACAAGGAAGTAATTGGCGAACTGCGTTGTCTTGATGACATCGAGTTCGTATTCCAGCCGTTTCTCGATTTCCGGCGTAGGATTGGGATATTTGTTGCGGAAATCCTTGTAGCACAGTTCGGCGAGGTACTCGTCCGGGGTCTTGCCCTCGGGACGCTCTATTTCCGGCAGGTGCAGCCGCCCGAAGTCCAGTTCCAGGTTGCATTTCTCGGCAATGACGGCGGTGTTGTCGATGGCGTCCGGGATGTCCCGGTACATCTCCTCTATCTCCTGCGGTGTTTTCAGGTAAAAATAGTCGCCGTCCATCTTGAGGCGTTTTTCATCGTTGACCGTGGCGTTTGTACCGATACAAAGGAGCAGGTCATGCGCGGAAGCATCCTCTTTGTAGATATAGTGGGTATCATTCGTGGCCACGAGCGGTATGTCCATCTCCCGCGCCAGGGGTATCAGCTTACTGTTGACGGTTTCCATCTCCACCATGGGATGGCGCATTATCTCGATATAAAAGTCCTCGAACGTGTCCCGGTACCAGCGGGCGGCCTCCCTGGCGTCGTCGTCCCGGTGCGCCAGTAGCAGGGAGGATATCTCACCGGAAAGGCAGGCGCTCATTGCTACCAGCCCCTCGCAGTATTTTTTTAATAATTCTTTATCGACACGCGGTTTGTAGTAGAAACCCTCCAGGTGGGCAAGACTGGTCAATTGCATCAGATTGACATAACCTTGCTTGTTCTTGGCCAACAGAACCAAATGGTAGCTGGACTTATCAGCGGTGGTACGGGAAAGATGCCCATTGGGTGCGATATAGATCTCGCAGCCGATGATAGGTTTGATTCCCCCGGCTCGAGCTGCCTGGTAAAACTCGATTGCTCCGTGCATCACACCGTGGTCCGTGATAGCCAGCGCGTCCATGCCCAGTTCCTTGACACGAGCTACCAGTGGCTCGATACGGCACATCCCGTCGAGGAGGCTGTATTCGGTGTGAACGTGAAGATGTGTAAACAATGGAATTTTCCGGAAATCGATATGAGACATTATAGCACAGGCATTGTTTTCCGCACTAACGGACCAACAGTCATTCTTGCTTTCTATTGAGGCATATCGGCTGCTGGGGAAATGGAGAAATGGCCCTTTTTTCATATGTCTTTTGACGGGATGTTGTGCTAGAATACGGGCAAGTCACGGCAGGTCCGAACCGATGGAGGTTGCATGAAAGTAGCCCAGGGGCTGATTACAGCGTTACTATGCCTGCTGCTGTTCATTTGCCTCTCTGTCTTCGGGGTCGGGCTCATAATTAATACAACAGCCCTCAATGCGGATTTCGTCTCCGGCCAGGTGAAGAATATGGAACTGGCGGAAATAACCCGGGACGTTATCGAGAGGGAAGACCTCCTGGAACTGCCCTCGGAAATAGAGTTTGCCCGTCCTTACATATACAATACTCTCGACGATTATGAGCCGTGGCTTCATGACCAGGTCGACCTCGTAATCGGGGAGACCTATCACTACCTGCGCGGAGAACGGCAAACCTTTAACATCGCCATATCGATGGCGCCGGTCAAAACTACGCTCAAACCCAAGCTATGGGAGGAAGCCCAGGACAATCTGGCGGCCGTCGTGATTGAGATCCTGAAGAGCGACCTGCCTCCTTCCGTTGAACAATATATCGAAGAATATATCTACCTCGTACCGCCGGAGTTGCTGCCCCCCGGTGCACTCAACCTCCCTCCGGAGCAGATCATCGACCTGCTGCGTGGATACCTCAATCGGACCAACCTCACCATTATGATGGCGGCAGCACCGGAGCTTCGCGGCCTGCTTGAAGAGGTAGTGGCGATTTACTTCGACCAGTACGTCGATGATTTCATCGATGATATTCCGGATGATTATGTGTTGGACGAAGATGAATTGGGACCGGACATGACGCGGCAGCTTGAAGACGCCCGGCGGTATATCGGCTACTTCCGGACCGGTTTCTATGCGCTTATCGGCGTTGCGGTGGTGCTGATGGCAGCCGTCGTTCTTGTCTACCGCAGGACCATGGAAGTACTCCTGTCCCTCGGTATCACCTTTGCCCTGTTCGGAGCGGTAACGTTGTCCGGGACTGTTTTTGCCCGGACACTCACCTGGGTCACCTATCTGCCGGACGATGTTCCGGCGGCTGTGAGGAGCGGGCTGACCGGAACTATCGGGGAAGCGCTGGAGCCGCTGCTCTGGTACAGTATCGGTATTCTGGTTGTCGGGATCGTCATGATCGTCCTCGGGGTACTGTTCCGGCGACGTGAGGAATTCGACTAGCTCAACTCTGGAATCGGCCGCCGCTGCCCCTTAACATCAGCCATCCGGTGAGCCCGGTGATGATTGCCCCGCCCAGCGCGCCCAGCGAGACGTACAATGCCGCGTCGAACCAGAAACCCTGCGGGAACATCATGATAAGGTAGTCCCGGGAAGGATCGAGTTGCCAGAGATCGTTCGCGAAGCTGAGCAGGTGGAAGCGGAGGAAGAAGCCGTCGAAGTCCACCGCGATCACGATACCGAGAACGATCATAACGGCAAGTGAGAATACTCCGCCCCAGAGCAGACCCAGGCCGATGTTACGCTTGTCCTTCCACCAGAAAATACCTGCCAGGACGAACAGGACCATATAGCCGAAAGTTCCCAGCGCTACCCAGTAACCGAGATGGAACAGGGCCTTGACGTCCGCGAGATGGCCGACTTCCCTCTCATTGAATAGCGTTAGCATCTCTCCGTCCTTGATCACCGTAATATCGATGCTTTCTTCACCGGAGTTGAAGTACCTGATCAGTCCGTCAGCGGCTTTGTCCAGCTCAGAGAGTGACAGGCCGGTGACCCCGGGGATACCATAGGTGGTGAAACTGTGATGGTAGAGCGCTCCGCAATTCGCGGCAATGCTGATGCTGGCGGTCAGGAGAAAGAATGGGATGCAGATAATGAACAGTATCCGCGCTGCGAGAAGAATGATGTGTGTTTTCACACTTCGATTGTACCGTAAATATGCCCGGTTGAAAAACCGGTCAATGACCGGGGGATTTTGCCGCTTTGGAGAACATGACCATGAGCGTCCCCAGAGCAATGAGACCGGCTACAAGGTAGAAGACGATGCTATAGCTGGACGTAGCATCGTAAATCGCTCCGGCGACGTAGGTACCTGTTGAGTGACTAATGACCTGCATTACCATGATGAAACCGAAAGCCTGGGAATACGCCGGGCCGTGAAATCGATTACTGATGAACGTCGGCATGGCGGTAGTAAGGGCGCCGTTCCCAAGCCCGATCATTGCTGCATAAAGGTAGATAAGTGTCAGGTTGCGGCTGGTGATCAGGAGGACCATTGCCAGCAGCATGATGATAAATCCTCCCAGGGCTAGAATGCGCATGTTGATCTTCATAGCCATTGCGCCGAAGGTGAGGCTGCCGACGAAAATCATGCAGGAAAGTACGCTTATCGTTGTGGCGGCGGTGATGGCGCTGAACCCGATATCCTGGACGTAGGAGACCTGGTGGGTCATGATGACGCCCATGGTGAAGGTATTGATACCGGCAAATCCTCCGACGAACCAGATAATAGGGGATTTCAGCAGCTGCAGCAGGATACTGCCGATGGGCGGACTCGTGGCGGGAGCCGGGTTGTCATTTTTCTTGAAATCGGTATAGACATCGGGTTGGACACCATCGGGAAACTGCCCCTTGTCTTCAGGCCTGTTGTATGTGAGGAAATAGCCGCCGATGAGGACGCCCAGGACTCCTGCGATACCCGCCAGCGAGAGGAATGCCAGCCGCCAACCGAGGAGATCGATAAGCCATGTGGCAAGGGGAGGGAACACAAACCCGCCGAGTCCTCCGAAAGCAGTGAAGAGCCCGAACGCCAGTGGACGTTTTTTGACGAACCAGTTAGCGACTACAGATGTCGCTGCGATAAAACCCCCGAGTCCTGCTGAAAAGCCGATGAAGATATAAAGAAGGTAGACCTGCCAGAGTTCCTGAATGAGACAAAGACAACCGATGCCAATAACTGCCAGGGTATTGCCAAGGATGACCGCTTTTCTTGGACCGAAACGGGATACCAGGATTCCGAAAACGGCGCTGGGGAGACCGAACGACATAACCGCGAATGATAGGGCCAGTGAAAGGCTGCCACGGCTCCATCCGAAGTGATCGGAAACCACCGGAAGGAAGACGCCGAACGTATTGGAGAAAACACCGCCAACGGTGAAAATAACAAGCGCCACGCCGGCGAGAGCATACCAGCCGTAAAACCTGTGCCGGATGGACGAGACCACGTTATGTTCAAGGGACATTGTTGTAGATACTCCTGCCGGGTACGCAGCACGGTTTACCTGCTTGTCTGGGGAAGAAAGCAACCGGTAAAGACCGTTCGAGCGTCAAGGAAGGGACCATCAAAATTATAGGTCTTTCACGGTTGTAGCCGCAAGGATTTCAGGTTGACGGTAAGGGGGCAATCCTGTAGAATTACTATTGTCCGCGGGCGGTTAGCTCAGTTGGTTAGAGCGCTGCGTTGACATCGCAGAGGTCATTGGTTCAAATCCATTACCGCCCACCATTTTCAAAAAACAACACCATTAAGTCAACATCTCTACAACTTTCCCCCTTTCTGTATTCTCAGTACAATGCTAACTGCTTGTACGAAATCGCGGACTTATTGCTTGATCGCTTTTTTGGTACATCACGTAAACTAACGACTTCTGATCGATATCTTTGCCGCTCGTAAATGCTGGTAATCTCCCGGTCTTGCCGCTTCGGCACAGTCTACTTTACTGTGTCGTGTCACCTTGTCCTCCTCCGTTAACCCTTATCTAAGCTTTACAAAAATACTTGACTATCATTTATTAGTTGTGTTATATTCTCCATGTTACTTTTGTACTAGTACTAATGTATATATGATTACCCTGAACTTCAAGCTTGATGTTCATTCTTCCGAGCCGATGTATCAGCAAATCGCTGATGGCATACGGCGCCAGGTGGCGATCGGGGTACTGACGCCGGGAGACCGTTTACCGACCGTGAGAAAATTATCTACAAATCTCGGGGTGCATCAGAATACTGTGTTCCGGGCGTATCAGCAACTCGAACAGGACAAGGTCATAGCTACCCGGCGAGGGGCCGGTACTATCGTCACAATCGATGGAGAAGACCCTGCTATTATCTCGGACCGCCATCGGCGTCTGGATGATCTCCTCCACCGTTGTATATTTACCCTGCTCAGCCTCGGGTATTCTCCGGAAGAGGCGGAAATGGCCTTTCACTCGCAACTGCAACTTTGGAAAGAGGAACGGCAGAGAGTGATCGAGGTGCCGCCCGACGTAACGGAGATCCGGAAAAAGGGTAGATAAGTTCTTCTCCTTAGCCGTAGAACGGCACAGAAGGTGCATGAGCATCTCTGAGGAGCAAGGGAGAGGGCTATGAACGCAGTAATAAAGACGACTGTCCATCCGGTTGGAGTCACAGCCGGACATATTCTCACATTCCGTCTATTCCTGACGCACTGGCACTATTCTCACTTTACCGATTGATACTGCTCTATCAGCCGGTACATGTCCCACAAGGAGGTAAAAATGAAGGGAAAACTATTGAGGTTCGCGGTATCTTTAATCCTGATCGCCGGTATGGTCCTGGCTGCGGTACCGGTGATTCCGGTTGTGGCGGACTCTTCAGGTACCACCACACTGACCATTACCAGTTACGCCGTGGACGGTACAACAATCCTGCGGCAGAAAACGTTGTCCCTTACCGAGCTAAAAGCGTTACCGGTCCTCAATGATGAAGGCATTCAGTATTACCA
The DNA here is from genome assembly GCA_964595455.1 of uncultured Dehalococcoidaceae bacterium. Classification (GTDB taxonomy): domain Bacteria; phylum Chloroflexota; class Dehalococcoidia; order Dehalococcoidales; family RBG-16-60-22; genus DAOUEG01. The sequence continues at coordinate 8,138 of CAZQQL010000018.1, read as the reverse complement.
TCAGGGACCGACGTTCGATGCGGCTGATCTTTGGGATACCACCGAGACAGTGAACTTAAAAGATATGGGCACACCCAAAGGGACTAGCCTGCTTTACCTCTGCGGCTTGGTTGGCGGGGCGCCGGCCGGGTCCGTCATCCAGGTGAAGGCATCAGACAATTTTAACAAACAATACGCGGCTGATGATCTCTCCGCTATGCCCGACGCCGGAATTACACCAATCATTGCCTGGAATAATGAAGCTCTTGGAGGCGATGTTCCCGCGTATGATACCGGGATGCGTCTCATTTTCATGGATGAAAATACCAACGCTGATGGTAAGCACGTTTTTGGCCACTGGGACATGCACGAGAACATGCAGGAAGCGTATTGGCACTATTACGATGGTGAATGGCCTTCCAGCAGCGGCCTGTCCGTCCAAAACGTAGACCGCATCAATATCTACACAGACCTACCCGCTCCGGATGTCCTTTTTGACGGCACGGTTGACCTGACACCAGGAGAAACGTTCAGTAAAACAGCATATGATTCAAGTGTTGAATACACCGGCATCAGCCGGACTACTCCGCTCGGAGCGCTTGATATTGCTGCGGCAACCGGTTCGTTTACCTATGACGTGACGGACAAGAATTACGCGACATCAGGTTCATTGTTGCTGGATAATATCGGCAGTTACAATTATCAAAAAACTCCCAGGAAAGCCTGGTACGCTTACGTCAATGGGATTTACAAAGATGGCTATAACAATGCAGCAGGTGGTTTGAATCTCATCGAGCTCGTTGATGCTGATATGGTCGAATTTTACTTTGTCGACGGTTCGGTAGCTGATCCAACCAACCTGAACGCCGTCGCCCTGGCTGCGTCCGCGGTGGTCAGGACCGTCGCAAACATTGAGACTGCTCCGACGGTGGACATTCTCTTTGACGGAACCGTCTCCCTGACCACGGGCGATACGTTCGATGTTACGGCTTACAATTCAGACGTCTCCTACACGGTCAGCCGGACGACCCCCCTCGGCGCTCTCGATGCCGCCGCTACATCGGCGGGGTTTACCTTTGATGTCACAGATAAAAATTACGCCGCCTCCGGAGCACTGCTCCTGGACAATGTCGGGACTTACCTGAGGGACAAGACAAATGGGATTTACTGGTATGCCTACGTCAATGATGTCTATAAAGACGGATATGATAATGGACCTGACGGCCTGAATATCATCGAGCTAAATGAAGGCGATACCGTCGAGTTTTACTACGCCGCCGGCATCAGCGACCCCACCGACCTCGCCGCCGTCCAGTTGGCGGCCACCGCCGCGGTGAAGACCGTGGTGGCCATTGTTTCTCCCGTGGATGTCCTCTTCGACGGTACGGCGGACCTGACGCCGGGTGAAACGTTCAGCAAGACGGCTTACAACTCAAGCGTTGAATACACCGGCATCAGCCGGACTACTCCACTCGGCGCACTGGATGCAGTGGCCGCGGCGGAGGGTTTTACTTATGATGTCACCGACAAAAACTACGCCACGTCCGGAGCATTGCTGCTGGACAACGTCGGCACATATATACGGAAATCCCCAGGCTACTGGTACGCCTACGTGAATGATGTCTACAAGGATGGCTACAACAACCCGGACGGCGCACTGAACTTGATCACATTAAATCATGGTGACAAGGTGGAATTCTATTATGCGGTAGGTATCGCCGATCCCGCAGACCTCACCGCTGTCCAGGCCTCCGCTACCGCCGCGGTAAAGATGGTTGTTTCGACCATGGATGTTCTCTATGACGGCACCGTTCTCCTTACTCCCGGCCAGACCTTCGATGTCGTTGCCAATTACCTCGTTCCCGAAGGCACGACCTACACGGTCGACGTGGCTACGCCTCTCGGCGCTCTGAATACAGCCGCTGATGCGGCAGGATTTACTTATACGGTCAGTGACAAAAAAATCGCCAATGGATTCCTGTTGCTGAATGATATTGATGTCTACACCCATAACAACCCGGGTAAATGGTATGTCTATGTAAATGATGTCTATAAAGATGGGTTCAACGATGCTGCAGATGGCATCAACATCCTGCAGGTGGTTAACAACGATACCGTTGAATTCTACTACGCCGCCGGTATTACCGATCCGGCGGACCTAGTAGCTGTAAAAGCCGCCGCCACCGCCACGGTGAAAACCGTGGTCACTGACGGCTCCGTTCCCTCGGACTGGATCCTTCAGCTTACCGGCGCCAAAAACGACTCCGTTACCAAGGCTGAATTCGAAGACGGGCTGGCCTGCCCAAGTTCCGGTCATTACGTTGAATGGACCGATGCTGATGATATAGTCTGGGGCGGTATTCCGCTCTGGGTCCTCGTTGCCATGGTTGACGATGAACCGGATGAAGGTCCGCTCCACTTCAACTTCAATGATGACCTCGCCGCCCAGGACTACAAGGTAACAGTCATCGCCGGGGACGGCTGGTCGGCCACGTTCGACAGCTCGGCCATCGCACGGAATGACGGTTTCATCGTCGCCAATACCTGCAATGGCGCGGAACTGCCGCTCAAGAACGCCTCCGGCAAGGACTCCTGGCCGCTCCACCTGAAAGGCTCCTCGGTATTCGGCGGACAGCAGGTCGGCAATATCGTGGAAATCGAACTGACTGATTTACCGGCGCCTCCCGAGGGCTGGACCCTGGAGATGGTCGGTGAGATCGGAGACGTCGTAACCCAGGCGGAGTTTGAAGACGGCCTGGCCTGCACCGGTTCCGGCCATTACGTGGAATGGACGGATAGTGACAGTAATGTTTGGTCCGGCGTACCCCTGTGGGTGTTGCTCGGCGTCGTCGATGACATAGAGACCTCATCGCACTGGACCTTCAACGATGATGTTGCCGATGCCGGTTATACGGTCAACGTAATCGCCGTCGATGGGTATACGAGGAATTTCGATGGCGCTGCCATCAAGAGAAGCAATAACTATATCATTGCTAACAAGATGAACGGCGCGGAACTGACGGACAAGTATCCCCTGCGCCTCGTGGGCGATGGCGTGGCTACTGATGGTGTTCTCAAGGGTTCTGCTGTCGGCAACATTGCGAGAATCGAAATACCGGAACTTGAGACGCCGGAAGCCGCTCCCGGAAGCTGGAACCTGGCATTGAGCGGCAAGATAACAGATGTCCTCAGCCAGGCGGAGTTCGAGGCGGCACTTGCCTGCCCGGGAGCCAATCACCAGGTTGAATGGACCGATGGAGACGGTAACGTCTGGTCCGGTATGCCACTCTGGCATCTGGCCGGCTGGGTGGATGACCGGCTGCCGCATGAATTCAGCACACTTCAGGTTGCGGCGGGATACACTATCGTCGTCAAAGCCGGTGACGGCTATAATAAGGGATTCGATATCGCCGATGTCGCCTGGAGTACCGAGTACATCGTTGCCAATTCGTTCAACGGCGTACCACTCACCGATTCATGGCCGCTCCGTCTGGTGGGAGACGGCGCTCCGGGAGGATTAAGCGTCGGCAACATCGTCGAGATAGAGTTGATAGATTTCGGCGCCACCGGACAGATCCCGCAGTTACGCATCGTTAAATATAAAGAGGACCGTACTACGATTCTGTCCGAGACAACAGTCGACTATCTCTGGATGGAACAGAACCTGGATGTCATCGGTGATGGAACGACGGTATACAAGTACGAAGGAATCACCAATGATGCGGCTGACATCTGGGACGCGGACGAGACATATCCCGGCGGCTTCAAGATCCAGAATGCCGTTAAAGGCACGCGGGTCAGTGACCTCTGCGCGCTCGTCGGCGGCATGGGCGCCGATACCGAGATAACATTCATCGCCAGTGACGGCTTCAAGACCGTGCTTCCATACTATTCCATCTATCCCGATGCCGATGTCTACGCGCGCCAGGGTGACGCCATCCTGGCCTGGTGGGGAGACGGCAACTATGTTCCCGCCTACAAGGACGGCATGCGCCTCTTCTTCACCCCGGGCGGAGACAATGTCTACGGCCAGTGGGACATGCACGAGACGCTTGCGGAAGAATACTGGCACTACTACTACGGAGACGTACTCTACCCATCATGCGCCGGTCTTTCCGCCAAGTACATCACGACTATCGAAATACACTCGGTGCCGGAGACTCCCTGGACGCTGGAACTCGATGGCACGGATATAGGCGGGCTGTCCTATACGATCAGCAAAAACTACTTCGAACAGGCGCTGGCCTGTCAATTCGGAGCCAATCATAAGAAGTCTTATACCGACGGCAGCGGCAAAGTCTGGACCGGCATGCCGCTCTGGTTCCTCGCCGGTTTCGTCGATGACCAGGACCTGCACTCCAACAATGCCTTTAACGAAGCCCTGGCGGCGGCCGGCTACGATATCGTCATTACCGCCGGAGATGGCTACACCGTGACCATCAGCAGCGCGGACATCATCCGCAGCAACGACTACATCGTTGCAAATACATTGAACGGCGCCCACTTTGCGGATACTGACAGCTACTGGCCTCTCCGCCTGGTCGGGCCCACTCTTTCCGGGTCCATGAAGATCGGCAACATTGTAAAGATAGAACTGAAGAAACACGTACTCTACAACGATGGTGTCACTTTGCAGTCCGGCACGACGTTCGATGTAACAGCTTACACAGCGGATGCAGCCGGTACTACCTATACGGTCAGCCGGACCACACCGCTCGGAGCGCTGGATGCCGCCGCAACCGCTGCCGGATTCAGTTATGCCGTTGGTGACAAGAAAATGGCGACACAGGGGTACATGCTTCTTGATGATATCGGCGTTTACACCTACAATAATCCGGGCAAGTGGTACGTCTATGTCAATGACGTGTACAAAGACGGATACGCCAATGCAGACGATGCCATCAACAACCTCGTGTTGTCTCAAGGTGACAAAGTTGAATTCTACTATGCGGCCGGCATTACGGATGCGTCCGACACCGATGCGGTAAAAACCGTAGCTGTGGCCGCGGTCCTGACCACTGTCTCGGTTACACAACCGCCTGCTCCCGGCAGCAGTGGACCCGGAGGCGGAGGCGGCGGCGGTGGCGCGACCGACGACAAGCGGTTCACCAATATTTCCGGGTCTGCCGATACTAATGGCGTTCTCTGGGAGAATATCATTGCCCTCAGCGTGGACAACCTGGCTGAATTACACATCGGTCAGGGTACCACTGCCTTGAATCGGAACGGTTATCCGCTCTTCACGATCACGGTCACCACGGTCGGAAACCCGCAGGACCCTGATCCCGGTACCAGCAGGATCGGTGAGACCTATGACTTCTCGCCTGACGGAACCACCTTTACACCGGCCGTCCTGCTTGTCCTCCACTACGATCCGGCCATGTTGCCGGCAGGGATGAACGAGGCTGATCTCTACATCACGCTCTGGGATGAAGCGACCCAGTCCTGGGTACGCCTGGACTGTGTTGTGGATACGGAGGCAAACACCGTGTCCGCTTACATATCCCACTTCTCACGCTATACCATCGCCGCGGGAATCGCCCCTGCTGCCTTTGCCGTATCCGGACTCACCCTGTCCTCACAGGAAGTCGATACCGGTGATGACCTCTCGGCGAGCGTCACCGTCACTAATACCGGAGACCTCGCCGGCAGCTACACCGCTGTCCTGGCGGTTGGAGGCGCCGGAGATTTGAGCATGACGGTCACCCTGAAGGGCAGGGAAAGCCGGTCGATCAACTTCGATCTGCCGACGGATACAGCCGGTGACTTCGCCGTTAGCATCGCGAGCCTGTCCGCCGCGTATACGGTAGCGGCTACCGGTACAGTCGCGGAGGTGATTCCGCCGGAACCTACCCAGGAGCCGGTAAAAGATACGCCTGAGAGCAAACCGGAACAGACCGCTACGGCGCCAACACCAACCGCTACCTCCACCGCGCCGACGCAGGCAGCACCGGCACAGGATGACGGTTCGATAAGCGGCGGGATGATCGCGCTGTATATAGTCGTAGGGCTGATAGCGGTCGGCGCCATTGGATACTTCATCCGGAGACGTATATCCGTTAAGAAATAGCTGTAAGTTTACGTGGGGAGGGCTGCAGTCCTCCCCACTGAAAAGGTAATATGGCTTGAGTAGTGGGCTGATGCAAAAGTACTGTAAGATGCTGAAATGGAAACGAAACATGACGCTGGTCACCCTGCTGGCGGCTGCGGTATTGCTGCTGACAAACATACTACCGGCATACGCCGCTGATTCTGGTACAACATCGTTAACGATAACTAAGTATGAGCCGGATGGTGTCACTATCATCAGCACGGTAACGGTGACCTGGCAGGAACTCTCCGGGGCTTCCGGCGACCTGGACCTCCCCGTCCAGGGTGATGGCAGCACGCACTACTACCACCAGGGGCCGTCTTTCGATGCTTCCAACCTCTGGGACGAAGGTGAAACAGTCAACCTTAAGGATAAAGGCGCCCTTATCGGGACCGATTTGAAAGACATCTGTAATCTGGTCGGTGGTATGTCATCCGGAGATGTAGTCAAGGTCTCCGCCAGGGACTCGTTCAGTAAGGCATTCAACTATGCCAGTGTGTACGCTCCTCCCGCACGACAGGGCAAGGTAGTGATTGCCTGGTATGCCGATGGAACTTATGTTCCTGCCTGGGGGGACGGCATGATGCTGGTCTGCATGGCCCAAACCACGAACTCTGAGGGCAAATATGTGTTCGGTAACTGGGACATGCACGAATCGTTCCCGCAAGACCTGTGGTACTACTATAACGATAACGGCACGCCGTATCCTTCCTCCAACGGCTACACGGTCAAGTACATCAGCAAAATTGAAATCTTTACAGACAACGTGCCGGACGACGGGGAAGTACCGGACACTGCCGAAGTGATCGAAGTAACCGCCTACGTCGATTTGCCCTCAATAGGGATCCGCCTGGATAAGAGCGAGATAAACTACGGCACAGTCAGGCCGGGGGAATCCTCTGACATCGTTCCGGTTACCATCACTAACACCGGAGATGTGAACGCTCTGGTCACGCTTGAAATTATCGGCGATGATGAAACTGCTGGCGATTTTTATGAGAGTTCATTATACGTCGACGACATCAGGTATAACGATCTCAGCACGATCGCGGATATCGACGTCGGCCAGTCCCAGGAAGTAGATACGCAGCTTAAAGTGCCGCATGACTGGAACCATGAAGGCGCTCAGGATGCACTCCTGGTCTTCTGGGTGCAGCCGGACGATTAGATCCAACGGGATGGCAACAAGCCGGAACATGACATGGTTCAAAGTGGTGTTCATTTCAATATCCCTCCTGGCAGGCGCCCTGGCCGGCGGTGGTCCGGTTTTCGCCGACCAATCCGGACAATACCCTGACTGGGGACCGTATGTCACGCAGCTTACCGAGACATCAGCCGTCCTGCATTGGAGAACCGCCGGTATCACGTCAGGAGTTATAGAGTATCTTCCGGAGAACGGCGGGAGCGCTGTCTATCACTACGATGGTGCCAAAGAGTTCCATCACGTCGGGCTTTCCAATCTGATGCCGGATACCGGGTATCGTTACCGCTTGTGGATGCTGGAAGGACCGCATGAAGAAATAGAAGGCATCCTCCAAGAAGACGTTTCAGAAGCCGGGGTTTGGCTGGAAAACAACGCCCGGCCGGCGCCGGAATGTCGCTTCCGCACTCTCGGGGCCGAAACATTCACCTTTATCGTCTATGGTGATTCCCAGGAGCAGGCCCCCTGGTTTACCCAGCTCGAACGCCATAAGCTCGTGGCGGACCGCATTGCCGCTGAGCCCGATGCAGCGTTTGTAGTTCATCTCGGTGATTTCGTCTATGAACCTTCCGAACAAGACGAATGGGACCGGTGCTTCCAGGCGGCGCGTTCGATGCTGGCCTCCACCGCATTGTTCACGGTGAGGGGCAACCACGAGACAGTAACGGCTGTCTACAAAGAGATGTTCGACTATGATGGCTATTACTCTATCGACGCCGGACCGGTACACATCGCCGTCCTCGATACGAACACCTGGGCGGACATCGCTGCTCAAACAAGCTGGCTGGCAGATGACCTTGCCGACGCCAGATCGAAGAGCGTCGTGTAGGGAAAGAATGTAGGATAGGGTGTAGATCTCGGTGGTCG